>JBBKVU010000590.1:0-2854 GCA_037968595.1 Comamonas sp. | reverse complement strand
TCTTCGCCGCGGCGCGCGCCGGCGCGGCGGATTCGTCGTCACGGTCCATGGACCAGGCAGTGCTGAGTTCAGTCGTCATTTTTTCCATCCACGGATAGTGGTAGCGGTCCGTCACCCGGGCGGCAGTACGCACCCGGGCAGCAATATTTCCAGTCCATTCTAACGAGGCGGGAAAACCAGCACTTGCATTTGAGCGAACACTCAATTAAATTTGAGTCAACACTCAATTCGCAGGAGATTTCCGTGAGCTCATACGTGCTGAACACCTGGTATCCGCTGACCTGGTCCCGCAATGTCGGGCGCCAGCTGTCACCGCACCGCATCATCGAGAAGGACGTGGTTGTCTACCGCACCGAGGCCGGCAAGCCGGTGGCGATGGAGGACGCCTGCCCGCACCGGCTGCTGCCGCTGTCCATGGGCAAGCTCAAGGGCGACAGCATCGAATGCGGCTACCACGGCCTGCGCTTCGACTGCAGCGGCAAGTGCACGCGCGTTCCGGGCCAGGACATGATTCCCGCCAATGCGGTCGTCACCACCTACCCAGTGCACGAGAACATGGGACTGCTGTGGATCTGGATGGGCGAGCCGGCGCTGGCCGATACCGCCAAGGTCTTCGACCTGCCCCAGTACCACGACCCGGCCTGGAGTTCGGTCGAAGGCGACGCGCTGCGCATAGAGGCCAACTACCTGAGCCTGGCCGACAACCTCTGCGATCCCGCGCATGTGAGCTTCGTGCACCTGAGCACGCTGGGCAACGCCGCCAGCGAGGACATTCCCGTGCACCACGAGGAGCAGGCCGGCAAGATCGTCACCTGGCGCTGGATCATCGACGCGCCGGCTATCCCGCTGTTCGCCAAATACGGAAATTTCAAAGGCAACGTCGACCGCTGGCACTACTACCACTACCACGCACCCAGCATCGCCATCATCGACTTCGGCAGCGCCGCGACCGGCACGGGCGCGCCCGAAGGCCGGCGCGACGACTGCATGCAGATCTTTGCCTGTCACTTCATGACGCCGGTCGACGAGAACACCTCGTTAGACCACTGGCTGCATGTCAAGAACTTCAGCGCCGACGAGGCCACCAACAAGGCGCTGTCGGCCGACTTCCGCGTGGCCTTTGCCGAAGACAAGTCGATTCTCGAAGCCATACAGATCAACGAGAAGAAGTTCTCCGCGCGCAAGACCATCAAGATCGCCATCGACGCCGCGCCGCGGCGCATGCGCCGCATGGTCGAGCGCCTGCAGGATGCCGACAGCGCCGCGCTCGCGGGCTGAAGGAAGCGCCATGACTGCCACCTCCACCCTCACCCCGCAGCCCCTGCCCTTCTTGCTTGGCTGCAACGGCCGCGGCGTGCAGCGCTCGTCGAAGGAGCAGCCGATCTCGCTGGCCGAGCTGCCCATCATGGAACAGTTCCGCCTGGTCAAGGAGACCGGCGTGTTCGACTACTTCGACCGCATTCCGCTGCGCAGCAACTTCGGCGAATACGTGCAGGCGATAGAGAAATACGAGCTGCCGGTGCACAGCGCGAGCTGGTTCTACCGGCTGGGCGAAGACGAGGCGCTGCTGGCCGACAACCTGCGCATCTGTCGCGAGATCGGTGCGCAGTGCCACAACATCATGACCTTCAGCCAGCACCGCGACGGCCACACGCTCGGCAACGCCGAGGTGGTCGATCACTACCTGCAGGTCTATGACGACGCCATGCGCCTGGGCGTGGAGCCCAGCTTCGAGCTGCACGTCAACATGTGGACCGAGGAGTTTCTGCGCATACGCGAAGTCGCCGAGCAGGTCCAGGCGCGCGGCATACCGTTCCACTTCACGCTCGACTACAGCCACGTCAACTTCAAGATCGGCAATCCCGCCGAACTCGAGCTGTCGGGCGTGCGCGCCCAGGCCGAGTCGGGCGCGCTGGTGCTCGATCCGTTCGAGGAGAACTCGCTGTGCGATCAGTGGCTGGAGATGAACATCGTGCGCTGGGCGCAGCTGCGCGCGGTCGCGCCCAGCCAGCCGGACAATCTCTGGCACCGCAACGAAGACGGCCGGTTCGCGCGCAGCATCCAGTACCCGATGCTCAGGCCGGCGCCCGGCGAGTGGCATTCGCCCTGGCATGCCTACCAGCTCGAGCCTTCCAAGGAGGCCATGCGCAAGGTGCTGCGCTACCACGCAACGCACGCGCAAAGCCCGCTGCGCTACATCACCACCGAATTCATCAACCTGCCCGACTACGGCCTGGGCGCGAAGTACGACTTGCTGGCGCAGAACGTCGCCGCGGCCGAATTCATTCGCCAGGCCTGGGCCGATATCTGCGCGCAGCAGCCGGCCTGACGCCTCCCGCACCCCTGTCCCACGAGGTACACCATGCACCCTTCCCATGAACACGTCGTGATCATCGGCGCCGGCCATGCCGGCGGCGCGCTCGCGGGCTATCTGCGCCAATACGGCTTTGGCGGCGCGATCACGCTGCTGGGCGCGGAAGCCACGCCGCCCTACCAGCGCCCGCCGCTGTCAAAGGCCTGGCTCAAGGACAGCGCCGACACCGACTCGCTGCTGCTCAAGCCGTCCCACTGGTACCCGGACAACGGCATTGCGCTGCGCCTGGAGTGCAGCGTGGAGCAGATAGACGCCGGCGCAAAACAGCTGCTGCTCGCCTGCGGCGAAGCCATCCCGTACACGCAGCTGGTGTTTGCCACCGGCGCAGCCGCGCGCCGGCTGGCCATCGCCGGAGCCGAGCTGCAGGGCGTGGTCTGCCTGCGCGACCTCGCCGACGCCGCCCAGATCAAGGCCAGGCTGCGCGGCGCCAGGCGGCTGGCCATCATCGGCGGCGGCTATATCGGCCTCGAAGTCGCGGCC
>JBBKVU010000589.1:0-4189 GCA_037968595.1 Comamonas sp. | reverse complement strand
GGCGGCGGGGGCGCCGTCTTCCGGCGCGCTGTCGTGGGAGTTTTTCATGGCGGTATGCGGACTGAGCGGGGGTGCGCACACCATAACCAAACACCGCTGCGGTGCGCAGCCGAGGCCGCGACCGCCGTCACCCAGGCGACAGCTGCTGTTTCAGCGCGGCACCAGAAACGTCGTCTTGGCCTGCACCGCCACCGAGCCATCGGGCGAATGCACGTCCAGCTGCACCGGGTGCGATCCGGCCGGGGCCACGCCATACGGGGCCTGCAGGCGCACGACGATCCAGCGATCGGCCGCGGCATCGATGGTGACTTCGGTGTCCGAGGCCACGCGCAGACCCTCCAGGCCCGAGGCCGCAAGCTGCAGCCGCTGGGGCGCTTCGGTGGCATTGCCCAGCTGCACGCGGTAGATGTTCTCGATCTGGCCGCCGGCGACGATGCGCGACAGCGTGCCGCGATCGCGCACCACGTCGACCTTGAGCGGAACGCGCACATAGAGGCTCACCACCATCGCCACGGTGAGGCCCAGCAGCACCGTGCCGTAGATCAGCACGCGCGGGCGCAGCATGCGGCGCACGACCTGCATGCCGCGCCAGCCACGCGCCAGCGCGTTCTCGGTCGACAGCCGTATCAGCCCGCGCGGGTAGTGCATCTTGTCCATCACCGAGTTGCAGGCGTCTATGCACAGGCCGCAATTGATGCACTGGTACTGCAGGCCGTCGCGGATGTCTATGCCCACCGGGCAGACCTGCACGCACAGCTTGCAGTCTATGCAGTCGCCCAGGCCCTGGGCCTTGTAATCAATGTCCTTGGGACGCGGGCCGCGGCTTTCGCCGCGCGCCGTGTCATAGGTGACCAGCAGCGTGTCCTTGTCGAACATCGCGCTCTGGAAGCGCGCATAGGGGCACATATGCGTGCAGACCTGCTCGCGCAGAAAGCCCGCATTGCCATAGGTGGCCAGCGCGTAGAACAGCACCCAGAAGATCTGCCACGCGCCCTGCAGCGCCATCACTTCCACGGCAAGCGTGCGAATCGGCACGAAGTAGCCGACAAAGGTGAAGCCGGTCCACAGCGCTATCAGCAGCCACAGCAGATGCTTGGAGCTGCGCTTGAGCAGTTTCTCGGCGGTCCAGCCGCTGTTGTCCAGGCGCAGCCGGGCGCTGCGATCGCCCTCGGTCTTGCGCTCTATCCACATGAAGATTTCGGTGTAGACCGATTGCGGGCAGCTGAAGCCGCACCACAGCCGCCCGGCCACCGCGGTGAACAGGAACAGCGCCAGCGCCGAAATGATCAGCAGCGTCGTCAGATAGATGAAATCCTGCGGGTACAGCAGCCAGCCGAAGATGTAGAAGCGCCGCTGCTCCAGATCGAACAGCAGGGCCTGGCGCTCGTTGATCTGCAGCCAGGGGATGCCGTAGAAGAACAGCTGGGTGATCCAGACCATGGCCCAGCGCCAGCGCGCAAAGACGCCGCTGATCGAGCGCGGCTGGATCTTCTTGCGCGCCTCGAACAGTGGTGCCTCGTGCGCTTCAATGGGCACGGGTGCAATCGGGATGACCTTGCGCGGTGCTTTGCCGCGCTGTGACGTGGGGTGATCTGACATAAGGCCTCAATGACAACGGTGGCGGCAGCGCCTCGCGCCTTGCCCCACCTTGTCCGCTACTATGCGCCGCAAGCGCTTTGGATAACAGCAGCAGATGAGAGGATTTGGACCGTATCAGATGGTTTATTGATCTAAATCACCGTATCAGTTCCAGCGCGAACGCCGCCCTCCCGCAGCACCCCAGGCGGGGTGGGCGGGAAACCGCAAGGCAGGCATCATCCCGGGTTTTGCATTCCGCACCAAAAGGCTTTGGCATGCGCAGGCCCGCGCAAGAGGCCTGCGCTGACGCGGTTTAGGCGCCCAGCAGCTGGCGCAGCACATACGGCAAGATGCCGCCATGCCGGTAGTAGTCGGCCTCGATCGGGGTGTCGATGCGCAGCGTCAAGGTGCGGCGCAGCTGGCTGCCGTCGGCGCGCGTGATGCACAGCTCGGCGTCGCTTTGCGGCGTGAGCAGCGGGTCGGGAATGATTTCAATGAACTCGTCGCCCACCAGTCCCAGGCTGCCCCAGCTGTCGTCGCCGCGCAGCTGCAGCGGCAGCACGCCCATGCCCACCAGGTTGTTGCGGTGAATGCGCTCGAAGCTGCGCGCAATCACCGCCTTGATGCCCAGCAGCTGCGTGCCCTTGGCCGCCCAGTCGCGGCTGGAACCCGTGCCGTATTCCTCGCCCGCAAAGATCACGCTGGCCCGGCCTTCGGCCTGGTATTGCATGGCCGCATCGTAGATCGGCATCTTGCGCGCCGCGCAGTCCGCGTCGCGGTACAGCGTGAGCCCGCCCTCCTCGCGGCTGCCGTCGGCCAGCGGCGGCAGCATCAGGTTCTTGATGCGCACATTGGCAAAGGTGCCGCGCATCATCACCTCGTGGTTGCCGCGGCGCGAGCCGTAGCTGTTGAAATCCGCCTGCTGCACGCCGTTCGCGCACAGCCATTCGCCCGCGGGCGACTTGGGATGAATGGAGCCGGCCGGCGAGATGTGGTCGGTGGTGATCGAGTCGCCGAACAGCGCGATGATGCGCGCGCCATGCACGGCATAAGGGTTGCTTGGTTGTATGCCCGTGGTCACGGGCTGGGCGATGTCCAGCGTGAAGTCGCTGAAGAACGGCGGCTCGGCGATATAGGTGCTTTCGGGCCAGGTGTAGGTCGCGCCGCTGACGCCGCGGATCTTCTCCCAGAGCTTGCCCGGCTCGCTGCTGACCTTCTCGTAGTTTTCCTGGAAGGCCGCGCCGTTCATCGCATGGTGCATCAGCGCCTGGACTTCCTCGGTGCTCGGCCAGATGTCGCCCAGGTAGATGTCCCGGCCGCCGCGGCCCTTGCCCACGGGCTGGGTCATCAGGTCGGGGAGCACCGTGCCGGCCAGCGCATAGGCCACGACCAGCGGCGGACTGGCCAGGAAGTTGGCCTTGAGATTGGGGTGGATGCGGGCCTCGAAATTGCGCTAGCCAGACAGCACCGCGGCGCAGACCAGATCGCTCTGGCGAATCGCCGCATTGATTTCGGCCGTGAGATCGCCGGCATTGCCGATGCAGGTGGTGCAGCCATAGCCGGCCAGCGCAAAGCCCAGTTTTTCAAGATACGGCAGCAGCCCGGCTTCGGTCAGGTAGCGCGTGACCAGGCGCGAGCCCGGCGCCAGCGAGGTCTTGATGTGCGGCTGGACCTTCAGACCCGCCTCGACGGCTTTCTTCGCCAGCAGTCCCGCGGCCAGCATCACGCTGGGGTTGGAGGTATTGGTGCAGCTGGTGATGGCGGCAATCAGCACATCGCCATTGCCGATGGTGAACACGCCGGCATCGCTGGTGGGGGCGGCGGCCGGCGTGGGCACTTCAGCCGAAGCATGGGCCGTGGCCGGCTCGGGCTTGTTGGACTCCATCTCGGCGAGCTGGCGCTCGGCACCCGCGGGCGTGGGCCGCGACGCGGGCAGGCCTACATGTTCGGGGCTGTCCTGTACCAGATGGCGCGTGTGCAGCACTTCGGCTTGCTGGTTGAAACCGTTCTGCGCTGCCGGGGCGCTGAAAAGATGGGTGAACTGTGAGGCCACCTGGCCCAGCTCGATGCGGTCCTGCGGGCGCTTGGGGCCGGCAAGACTCGGGGTCACGCTGCCCAGGTCCAGCGACACGACGCGCGAATAATCGATCTCGCCGCGGCTGGGCACGCCAAACAGCTGCTGGGCGCGGAAGTAGGCTTCAAAGGCCTCGATCTCGGCGGCGCTGCGGCCGGTGCCGCGGAAGTAGTCAAGCGTCTTGTCGTCGACCGGGAAAAAGCCCATGGTCGCGCCGTATTCGGGCGCCATGTTGCCAATCGTCGCGCGGTCGGGAACGGCCAGGCTTTGCGTGCCTTCGCCAAAGAACTCGACAAACTGGCCGACGACCTTTTCCCGGCGCAGCTGCTCGGTGATGGTCAGCACCAGGTCGGTGGCCGTGACGCCTTCGCGCAGCCGGCCCGTGAGTTCGAAGCCGACGACGTCGGGCATCAGGATGTAGACCGGCTGGCCCAGCATCGCGGCTTCGGCCTCGATGCCGCCCACCCCCCAGCCCAGTACACCAATACCGTTGATCATCGTGGTGTGCGAATCGGTGCCGAATACCGTGTCCGGAAA
>JBBKVU010000588.1:0-9010 GCA_037968595.1 Comamonas sp. | reverse complement strand
CGGCGTGTCGGCGGCGACGGTGCCCGGCACCGGGCCGTCCAGCAGGCGCGTCCAGAGCACAAATCCATCCGGCGCCGGCGATCCGCTGGCAACGCCCAGGGGAAACAGATCGCGTTGCCGCAAGGTGGCCGACCAGCTCCAGCGGGGCAGGGAGGTGGCGGCGGCGGCGCTGGACGCCAGGCGGAAAAGATCACGGCGAAGCATGCAAGGGACTCCTGGGAAATGGCGGTAGGAAATGCATCAAACAAGTGCCATTGTTCATGCAAGGCTGGAAGTGTCTCCAGCGTGCATGACAGTTTTGCCATGCATTGCATAACCAATACCTCGGCCATCGATTACCCACAGGCATGTCGGTCCACCTGTGCGCAGGTTTCAGCCCGGGGCGGGCGCCTCCCTGCGGACGGTCTTGAGAAATGCCGCCGTGATGCCACTGCCATCCCTGCCGCAACGCCACACCAAAGTGGCATTGGTTTGGATGTTGCTCTCGGCAATGGCAACGTAATGGACGTTGGGATGCGGATCGCGCGCTGCGTTGGAGACATAGCTGATGCCCAGGCCGTTGGCCACCGCCAATCGGATCGCCTCGCGGCTTCCCAGTTCCAGCGTGCTGTTCACCTGCACGTTGTACTCCAGCAGCAGTGAATCGAACAGTTTGCGCGTGGTGGAGGTGGATTCGCGAAAGATGAAGCTCTCGGCATCGAGCTCGCGTATAGAAATGGCAGTGCGTCCGGCCAGCGCATGGGTTGCGGGCACTTGCAGTACCAGCGGGCCGCGCTCCAGCGTGAACTGGTCGCAATGCGGTATGCGGCGGCTCACTGCCAGGATGCCTATGTCCACGTCCATCTCCACAACGGCCTTTTCTACTTCGGCCGAGTCGCCGAAAGTGACCTTGACGTGGACCTTGGGGTAGAGCTGCTTGAACCGTTCCAGCAATGGGTACAGGTGGTAGGGACCTACCGCGGCCATGCGTAGATAGCCGGCTTGCATCTGCTTGGCATTGTGGAGCAACTCCAGGGCCTCGAGTTCGGCATCGACCATGCGGCGTGCCACGCCCATCAGATCGAGGCCCAGATCCGACATGCGGATGCTGCGCCCCAACCGTTCGAACAGCAACCCGCCGCCCAGGGTCTCCAGCTGCTTGATCTGGCGGGACACATAGGGCTGGGAAACGCCGAGATGCCTGGCGGCTGCAGAAAAGCTGTTGGCCTGGGCCACAGCGAGAAAAGTGCGCAGTTGCTGGGAAATCAAGAATCCATGCTCCACGGTTATGGGTTCTGCCCAACCCAGTTATTGAGTTGATGGATGAATTGTCATCAACGTTTGTGACACTTCATTGGCAGCAGCGCAGCCCGGTGGCGCAAGCCCCGGTTTGCACGAACCGGCAAGCCGCAGGAATCAAGGTCAGGCAATGGGAAAAGCAACGATGATGAAAAGACAAATCTGGGGGGTATGCCTTGCAGCCGGACTGAGCCCGGTGTGGGCGCAGTCGACGGCCAGCGTTTTTGGGGTTCTCGATGTGGGCGTCAGCCGTTACAAGGTCAGTGGTGGCAACCGCCTGACGGCGCTGTCCGAGCATGGCAACACCAGCAGCCGCCTGGGCATTCGGGGCCGCGAGGACCTGGGCGGTGGTCAATCCATCCACTATTGGCTGGAGGGCGGCATAGACCCGAGCCAGCCCGGGGCGTTCGCCTGGACGCGGCGCTCCACGTTGGGACTGGCGGGGGATTGGGGTGAAGTTCGTCTGGGTCGGGATTACACGCCCAGCTACAACATGATGTCGGCATTCAGCGGACCCTGGGTGACGAACGGCGCGGGAGAAAGTCTGCTGTACCGGGCGCGCGCCACCAGCCACGGCAGTGCCAATGGCGGCCAGAGCACGAATGTGCGCGCGAGCAATGCCATCAACTACTTTCTGCCCAAGAGCCTGGGGGGTGTCTATGGCCAGCTGATGGTCGGCCTAGACGAAGCCGAACAGGGACACGCCGGCCGCCATGTCGGCGCACGCCTGGGCTACAGAACCGGCAAGTGGGATCTGGGGCTAGCCTACAACACCGCCGCGGGCGGCGAGACCGCGCCGCAGAAGACGCCGCGCGACATGAAGAACTTCTCGCTGGGAGGCTCCTATCGCCTGCGGTTTGGCAGCCTGTCCGCGCTGTACATCAGCGACCGTATTGCGATGACGGCCGGCGACAAGCAGCTGACCGGGTTCTCGCTGGGCCTGCTCGTTCCGGTGGGCAAGGGCGATTTCCGCGCTAGCTATGGCCGCGTCAAATTCGACCACGCCAGCGACCGCTCCGATGCGCAGAAGCTGGCGCTGGGCTATGTCTACAACCTCTCCAAGCGCACTGCGCTCTACACCACACTGGCTTTCGTGGACAACGCCAAGGGCGCGAAGTTCGTCGCTGGCGGAGATGTGAGCGGCGTCGCCAACCATTCCGCAGCAGGAATGGATTTCGGCCTTCGTCACCGCTTCTGAAACCCCTGAAGACGCTTGTCAAAATGCAAAAGGAAAAGTGATGTCAACTTCGAATTCGTCCCTGCCCGACCTGTCGCGGCGTGCGGCCCTCATGGCCGCGGGCGGCAGCGCGTCACTGGCAGCGCTGGGCTGGCCGCAAGCCGCCGGCGCGCAGACCGAAACACCGCGCCGTGGCGGAAAGTTCGTCTACGCGAACGTCTACCCCAACAATCGCATGGGCGATGCCCGCAAGGGCCGGCATCCCTACTACATGCTGGACCTGAACACGCGTTCGGTCTACAACGGACTGGTCTATGTGGACGATTCTCTGACGGTGCAGCCCGAGTTGGCGCTGGCCTGGTCGGCGAGCGACGACCAGAAGGTCTGGACCATAGATCTGCGCCCGGGCGTGAAATTCCATGATGGCAGCGACATGCGCGCCGAAGATGTAGTCGCGTCGTTTGAATTCCACCGGGCGAACACGTCCTATGCCAAGCAGATAGACAAGGTCGAAAAGACGGGGCCGCTGCAGGTGCGTATGTACCTGAGCCAGAGCAACAGTGAGTTTCCCTTCACGCTGGGCGAGTACCAATTGATGGTGATGCCCGCGCAGCCACTGGAGACGATTGGTCTGAGTGGCATTGGAACCGGCCCCTACCGCATCGTTGACCTGGACCCCAAGCGGCGCATGCTTGCCGAGCGCAATGCGCACTACTGGCGCGCCGGCCTGCCGTACTTCGACCGCCTTGAAATTGTCAGTCTGCCGGGGCGGATGGAGGCGGCGATCAACGGCTTTCGCTCCCACTTGTACGACGCCGTGTTCGGCGTGGACCCGGGCATGCTGCCCGATCTGGAGCGTCTGAGCGGCGTGCGGGTCGACTATTCCCGCGCCGGCGATCAGGCCTTGATGATCCTGCCCAAGCACGAGGGTTCGGTGTTCAAGGACAAGCGCGTGCGCCTGGCGCTGGCGCTGGCCATAGACCGCGAGCAGGTGATGCGCGTGGTTTACGGGCAATCCATGGGCTGGGCGGGCAATGAGTCGCACCTGACGCCGTCGAACGCCGAGTTCATCGCGCCGTTCAAGCGGGACGTCAAGAAGGCCAGGCAGCTACTGGCACAGGCCGGCTACCCCAACGGCATCAAACTGCCCACGTTCTATTTCGCGGCCTCGTGGCCGGAGATTCCGCGGGTTTTCCAGGTGATCGCGCAGTCGGTGAAGGAGGCCGGCATCCAGATGCCGATAGAGCAGCGGCCTTCGGACGGTTATCGCGACTGGCGCGTAGGGGACAAGCTGGCGGATGGTGCGACCAAGCACCGGTTTGCCTACGGCCCGTCGGGCGTACGAAATCCTGCGGTGAGCCTGTTTCGCATGCGGCCCGACAGCAATGAAAGCGGCTACTGGTCGGGTGCGGCCTGCGATGAATACATGGCGTTGTATGACCGCGCCGTGGCGCAGAAGCAGCCGGACAAGCGCAAGGCGCTCTACGTACGCATGCAGCAAATCCTGCAGGAGGAAGTGCCCGCCATTCATCCGGTCGGGCGTAAGAATCTGCTGATCGCCAAGACGCATGTGCGTGGCCTGAAAAATCATTCGCAGGCCTGGTCGGTGCGCTTTGATGAAGTCTGGAAAGCGTGAGGCACGGCATGCTCCATGTACTTGGGCGACGCCTGCTTTCCACGCTGGGTGTGCTGCTGCTGTTGACGGCACTGGTATTTGTGGCCACGGAAGTGCTTCCGGGCGACGCCGTGCTCAACTCGCTCAGTGCCGATGATCTGTCGTTGATGAGTGAGAAAGAGGTCCAGGCATTGCGCGCGCAGCATGGCCTCGATCGCCCTGCAGTCCTGCGCTATGGGCAGTGGCTATGGGCCGCGCTGCATGGCGACCTGGGCCGAACCACCATGGGCAAGGCTCCGGTGACGGAGCTGATCGGCTATCCGATCCGCAACTCGCTTTTGCTAGGCCTGCTGGCGGCCTGCGTCGCGATTCCCGCAGCGCTGCTGCTGGGCATGGCAGCCGCCTACTGGCAAAACCGCTGGCCTGACCGGTGGATCTCCGGCGGTGCAATCCTGGGGTACTCGGTGCCTGAGTTCGCGAGCGGCAATTTTCTGATCCTCTGCCTGGCCATTTGGGTGCCGCTGTTTCCGGCGGTCATCTCGGCTTTCACGGACGCGCCATTGTCCGAGTTGGCAAGCCTGGCCTTGCTTCCGGTGTTCACCATCGTGGTCGGCTCCATCGCACATCTGGTGCGACTGGTGCGCGGCGGCTTCCTGGAAGCGCTGCACAGCGACTATGTGGAGCGTGCGCGCCTGACGGGAGTGCCCGAATGGCGATTGGTGTGGCGCCACGCCCTGCCCGCATCGGTGATTCCCGCGCTGAGTTCGGCGGCGCTGTATGTTGCCGGTCTGCTGCAAGGCATCGTGGTGATCGAGAAAGTTTTCGGCTACCCCGGGTTGGGACTGGTGCTGATCGAAGCCGTCGACAAGCGCGAAGTCGCGGTCGTGCAGGCGATTGCGCTGCTCAGCGCGGTGACCGTGGTGACACTCAACCTGCTGGCCGACATTGCCATTGCATTCATTGACCCCCGGGCGAGAACCCCCCAGGCATCAAACTCATGACATTCGATTTCGACTGGCGCGTGCTGCGCCGACCGTTCTATGCGTTGGGCCTGGGCCTGGTGTTGCTGCATCTGCTGCTGGCACTCGGCGCGCCGCTGATTTCGCCGTTCGATCCGCTCGAGCTGGTCGGGGGGCGGGCGCAGTCCCCGGATCTCCAGTTCTGGCTGGGCACGGACGTACTGGGACGTGACTATCTGTCCCGCCTGCTGCACGGCGGCCGGGTGGCGTTGCTGGTCGCCTTCACGGGAGTGCTGCTTTCGGTTTTCCTGGGCAGCCTGCTGGGCGCATTGTGCGCCTATGTGCGCGGTCCGCTGGACCAGTTGGTGATGCGGATTGTGGATGTCAAGCTGGCCTTGCCGGGCATTCTTTTCATTGCACTGTTCGTCACCGGCTTTGGCGAGTCGATCCCGGTGCTGGTGGTACTGGTCGGTCTGGTCTATATGCCGGGCGTGATACGCATCGTGCGCGCCGTGGCCATCACGCAGGTTTCGCTCGACTACGTGCGCGCCGCCCAGCTGCGCGGCGAGCGCATGCCGTCCATCATCTGGCGCGAGGTGTATCCCAACCTGCTGGACATCATCCTGGTGGAGTTCGCGATTCGCATGTCCAGCGCGGTGCTGCTGCTCAGCTCCATGTCGTTTCTGGGACTGGGAATTTCCCCGCCTACGCCGGATTGGGGCCTGATGGTGTCGGAAGGTGTAGGCCAGATGAGCTTCGCGCCGTGGCTGGTGCTGGCTCCGTCGCTGTTCATCAGCACGCTGGTGCTGGGGCTTAATTTTGCTGCCGAGGCATTGGCGAACGCGCTTGGCGTGGATGCTGCGCGCGGGAACCTGGGGTGAGTGCCATGGCTGATCTATTGGTGGACAAATTGAATGTTTCGTACCTGCAGCCAGACGGTGGCTGGCTGCAAACGGTGAAGGATGTGAGCTTTGCGCTGGCGGCGGGGCACAGTCTCGGCATCGTCGGCGAAAGCGGTAGCGGCAAATCCACGCTGGCGCGCGCGCTGATGGGTTACACCCGTAATGGTGCGCGCATCGTGGGCGGTTCGGTGGTCTTGGGCCACAGCGCCATCGTGCCGGCCAACGAGGGGGCGAAGGGGCGCTTTGCCGGCTCTGGCATGGCCTACGTTCCACAGAACCCCCTGAGCTCGCTGACGCCGCACATGACAGTGGGCGAACAGGTGTGCGAGGCGGTGAGGATACGCCAGGGCTGCCCGGCGGTGCAGGCGCGCGCCATGGCGCTGGAGTTGATGGAGGCCATGGGACTGCCGTTGGCAGCGCAACTGTACAAGCGCTATCCGCACCAGCTGTCGGGCGGCCAGCGCCAGCGCGTGGTGATCGCCGCGGCCATGGCGACCCAGCCCAAAGTGTTGATCCTGGACGAGCCGACCACGGCGCTGGACAAGACGACGGAGCAGCAGGTGCTGGTTCTTTTGCAGGACCTGCAGGAGCGCTTCAACACCAGTCTGGTGTATGTGAGCCACGATCTGCATGTGATCTCGCGCGTTTGCGACGGCCTGCTGGTGATGCGCGATGGGCAGGTGGTTGAGCAGGGAGTGGCAGCGCAGGTTTTCGCCGCGCCGCGCCAGGCTTACACACGCCAGTTGATTGACGCCATGCCGGCTGTGAGCACCCGCGCCACGTTCCATGCCGGGCAGGCGCCTGCCGCGCCGGCGCGCGCCGCCGTACTGGAACTGCGCAATGTGTCGTTTGCCTATGCGCCTGCGCCGTCGTGGAAGTTCTGGCGTGGCGATTCCGCGCCGCTCAGGCCCGCAGTGGAGCGGCTGTCTTTCACCTTGCAAAAGGGCGAGACGCTGGCGCTGGTCGGTGAGTCGGGCAGTGGCAAGAGCACCATTGCCGCGCTCGTGGCCGGCCTGCATTCCGCCAGCGGCGGCCAACTGGTGTTTGACGGCGAGGAATTGCCGGCCGATGCCTCACGGCGCACGCGCGAGCAGCGGCGCAGGATCCAGATCATCTTTCAGGATGCGCTGTCGTCGCTCAACCCGCGCCACACGGTCGCGGACATTCTGATGCGGCCTATGCAGCTGTTTTTCGGGCTCGACCAGGCAAGCGCTTCGCAGCGCGCAATGGAGCTGGCCCTGGCCTTGCATCTGGAGCCCGCGTTGCTGCAGCGCTATCCACGCCAGCTGTCTGGCGGACAGCAGCAGCGGGTGGCAATTGCCAGGGCTTTTGCGGCCCGGCCGGATCTGGTCATCTGCGACGAAATCACTTCGGCGCTCGACACCTCGATCCAGGCACAGGTGCTGAGGAATCTGCGGGAGTTGCAGCAGACCTTCGGCACCACCGTGCTGTTCATCAGCCATGACCTGGGCGTGGTCCAGCAGATGGCCTGCAATGTCATGGTTCTGCATGGCGGGCAAGTGCAGGCCTACGGTCCCACGCAGCAGATGTTCCAGCACCCACCCAATGCCTACACGCGGCGCCTGATCGAAGCCGCCAGCCGCGCAATCTCTATCGACAGCCAGTTGCCAACTCTGGCAAGCATTGGAAAAGAAACGCCATGAAACTTCTGCATATCACCGACCCGCATCTGGTGGCACCCGGAGAAATGCTGCATGGGCTGAACCCCGACGAGCGCCTGCGCGCCTGCATCGACGACATACTGAAGCATCATGCCGATGCACAGGCATGCGTGATCACCGGGGACTTGACGCACCGCGGCGAACTCGCCGGCTACCAGACTCTGTCAGCGCAATTGCGGCGTCTGCCCATGCCGGTCTTCCCTTTGGTTGGCAACCATGATCGACGCAGCGTGCTGCGCCGCGCGCTGGCCGACGTGCTCGATGACGGGAACGGCTACGTGCAAGGCGTCCAAAGGCTGGGCACGCATTCCCTGGTCATGCTTGATACCCTGTCGGAAGGCGAGAACGGCGGCCGATATGACGGGACACGGCCGGACTGGCTGCGACAGGTGCTGGACCGGGAGTGCGCGCAGGGCCAGCAGGTGCTGCTGTACTTGCACCATCCACCGTTTCCCATCGGCATTCCCTGTCTAGACCGTATTTCCCTTGCACATCCGCAGGAGCTGGCCGAACTGCTGGGCAATTACCCCAACATCCGCCACATGTTCTTCGGCCATGTGCACCGGCCGGTGTGCGGCACCTGGCGCGGTATTTCCTTTTCGACCATGCGCGGGCTGAACCACCAGGTACCGTTCGATCTGCAAACCTTGAGTCCGGTGCCCAAGAGCCATGAGCCGCCCGCATATGCGGTGTCGCTGGTCAGCCCCGAGAGCGTCGTGACGCACTTTCACGATTTTCTCGACCGCAGCCTTTATGTCGCGCCAGCGCGCGGTCTGTGAGGGGCAGGGTCCGGCGCTGACATTCAGGCCACGGCGCGGTCCGCGCCCTGGGCCTCCCAGTGGCCGCTGACCAGCCCTTCGGGCTTGCGCGCGGCGCGCACCGTCGCGCAGTCTTCCCAGGCGTCCATCTGCACGCTCAGGCCCGCATACACGCCATAGCCCGGGCCGGCGCAAATGTCGCTTTCGGCCTGCAGTGTTTCGCCGGCCTTGATCGCGCCCGCGGCGGTGATGGCGCCGCGCGCGCGTATGCCCCAGTCGGCCTGCAGGTGCTTGCCGCAGTGCAGGTCGCCGCCGGCGTCTATGCCGTGGCTCGCATGCACATTGCCGTGGGCCGTCAGCGCGCCGCCGCTGCGCAGGCTCTTGGCGCAGCGGATGTTGCCGTGGACCAGCAGCTCCTGGCCGATCTGGCCTTCACCGCTCAGCGCCAGATCGCCCTGGCAGTCCAGACCCCAGCCGGTGCGCAGCTTTTCGCAGCTCAGGCCACCCTGGGTCTCCACGCTCCACGCAGCCTTGACGGTGCCGCCCGCCTGCAGCGCGCCGCCGCAGAAGATCGCGCCGCCGCTCAGGATGTCCTCGCCCGCCTCGAGCCGCGCGGCGCGTATGCCCGCGCCCACCTGC
>JBBKVU010000587.1:0-2653 GCA_037968595.1 Comamonas sp. | reverse complement strand
GCGGCGCGCGCGAAGGCCAGAATGCACGCGGCGACAACGCCAACACCGCCGTGCTGGCCGTGCCGCTGGACGATGTGCAGCGGCTGACGCTGGCCGAGAAATTCGGCCAGCTGACCTTGGCGCTGCGCCACCCGGATGACACCAGCGTTCCCGATGCTTCGCTGTTTGCTTCCCTGCCCACCGTGCTTCAGCCTGTGGCCGGACGCCTGCAAAAAGGCGAACCACTGCAGCCCGCCGATCGTTCGTATGCGGGCCTGCGTTTCAAGGACCTGGCAACGGGAGCGGATGCCAAGAACAACCAACGCCCCGCCGCCGCCGCCGTGCAAGCGGCCGCAGCGCCGCGCCCCGCAAAACCCCAGCCACCACGCCAGCAGGCCGTGGAGCTCTACCAGGGAAGCGCCGTACAGACCGTGAGCTATTGAGACCACGCCATTGCCGCCTGCGACCACGACAGGCTTATCTCAAGCACACAGGGTGAAGACCATGAAAACCGCAACCATTTCGCAAACGACCGTCATCGGCCTGCTGGGCAGCCTGGCATTGTGCGCCATCCCCTTGAACGGCATTGCCCAGTCAGCGCCTGTGCCCCACGACGTGCGCACCGGCCTGGGCGATGCCGGCCCGGCACTCGATCTCACGGTAGGCCAGCAGCATCTGCTGCAGGAAAACGCGGCGGTGGAGCGCATCGCGGTGGGGGATCCCAATGTGCTGGATGTGAAAGTGCTGCGTGATCTGGGCATGTCCCGCGCCGCCGGAGCGCGCAGCGCGCAGCTGCTGCTCACGCCCAAGGCCGCGGGAACCACGACGCTGGTGGTCTGGCCCGTCAACGGCGCGCCCCACACACGGCAGGTGCGGGTGGGCATGCAGCGCCTGCTGCTCGAGCGCCGCCTGGGATCGCTGCCGCAGCATGCGCAGGCGCTGGCCGAACTGCGCTCCACCGGCGCCAAGGACGCGCTGCTGGTCGACCGCTCCGAGATCAAGGTGGCAAGCAATACCGTGCAGGTCGATGTCCAGGTCGTGGAGTTCAAGAAGTCGGCGCTGCGCCGCGCCGGCATGAATCTGACCAGCGGCCGCAACAACCACGGCTTCCAGTTTGGCGTCTTCACTCCGGGCACCGCCACGGTCAAAGGCAGTGACAGCGGCACATCGACAGGCACCGACGGCAGCGAAACCAACGCGCTGGCCGCCGCCATGAACCTGGTGCTGGGCTTTGGCAAGGCCTTCAGCGGCCAGGGCATCACCGCGCAGCTCGGCTTTCTGGAAGGCAACGGCCTGGCGCGGGTGCTGGCCAAGCCTACCCTGGTCGCCCATAGCGGTCAGAGCGCGAGCTTTCTGGCCGGCGGCGAGATACCGATTCCCGTGCCCGCGCGCGATGGCAACATCGCGATCGAGTACAAGGAGTTCGGCGTCAAGCTGCAGCTCACGCCCACCATTCTTTCCGATGAACGCATCGCGCTGAAGGTCGCACCCGAAGCCAGCGACCTCGACTACACCCAGGGGCTGAGCATCAGCGGCGTCTCGGTGCCGGCCGTGCGCACGCGCCGCGCCGACACCATGGTCGAGCTGGCCGACGGCGAAAGCTTTGTCATCGGCGGCCTGGTCAGCCGCTCCACGATCTCCAGCATCAACAAGGTCCCGCTGCTTGGCGACCTGCCCGTCCTGGGCACTTTCTTCAAGAATCTGAACTACTCGCAGGAAGAGACCGAGCTGGTGATCATCGTCACGCCGCGGCTGGTGCAGCCGCTGCCGGCCAATACCAATCTAGAGGCCCTGCTGCCCGGCGCCCGCTCGGAAAACCGCAACGCGGCGCAAGTCTGGACGCCTTACCTGGTCGGTGCCCCCTATGTCAACTCGGCCGTGCCGGGTTTCTCGTATTGATGCCATGAGCAAGGAACCCTTCGGCCCCCTTCCCGCGGGAGACAAGTCCGCCACACCGTCGCTTGCCGACCTGCTGGCCGCGCGCGCGCATGAGGCCGATGCGCCGCCAGAGCCAGCGCAGACACGGCGCAGCGAGCCGGCGTCCGTGCAGCCACCCTCGCATCCGCAGCAGCCGCTGCAGCCGCCTCCCACCCGGATCCTGGCCGAACCGCAGTTGGAAACGGCTTCCCCAGCGCAGACCGTCAAGGTGCCGCTGCTGCTGGTGCATGCCGAATTCTCCGAAGGCGCGCTGATCCAGACCTGGATGCAGCATGTGATGAAAGGCCCGGCCCTGCACCTTGCGCGCTTTCAGGAAGGCGTGACCGACCTGGTTCTGGACCACCAGCCGTATGCGGTGCTGATCCAGTTCGATCCCTGCTGCATCGATGCCGCCGTCACGCTTTCGGCGCAACTGCAGACGCAGTACCCGCAGATTCCCCGACTGGCCGTGGGCCGCGCGCGCCATGCCCAATGCATGCTGGCCGCGCTGCGCACCGGCGTGCAGGATTTCCTCGATATCGACGGGTCGGTAGAGACCGCGCAACTGGTCGTGCGCAAACTGCTCAGCAGCCCGCCCTCGGCAGGTCTGCATGTGTCGCGCGCACCGCAGACCGCCATTGTCGCGGCGCGCGGAGGTCTGGGCTGCAGCCTGCTGGCGGCCCATCTGAGCTGGCATCTGCAGCTGCGTCTTGGCGGCACCGCAGCCTCTGCCACGCCGGCGGCGGCGCCGGCGGCT
>JBBKVU010000586.1:0-4934 GCA_037968595.1 Comamonas sp. | reverse complement strand
CGACGCCGCCCTGGCGCGCGCCGCGGCCTTCATCGTCACCGCCAGCGAAGGCGCCAGCCTGCATCTGGACGACCTGCGCCGGCGCCCGCAGGACTTCGAGCCGCTATCGGTGGAGCGCTTCATTTCAGGCCTGCTGCAGCCCGCCGACTGGTACCTGCGCGCGCAGCGCTTTCGGCGCGCCTACCGCGACCGGGTCAACGCGCTGTTCCAGGACTGGGATCTGCTGCTGGCGCCGGCGACGCCGGTCAGCGCGCCGGCGGTAGGCACGGAGTGGATAGAGATCAATGGCGTCTCCCACCCCTGCCGCCCGGCCATGGGCCTGCTCACCCAGCCGATCTCGTTTGCCGGCTGCCCGGTGGTGGCCGCGCCCCTGTGGCCCGAAGGAACGGGCGGCATGCCGATGGGCGTGCAGCTGATTGCCGCGCCCTGGAACGAGGCGCTGTGCCTGCGCGCCGCGCGCGCCCTGGAACAAGCGGGCACGGCCCGCATGGAGCAATGATGGAAACCATGCAGATCAACCTTCCCGAAGTCCTGGCCGAAGTGACGGCCGCGTTCGCGCGCTACGAGCGCGCGCTCACCGCCAACGATGTCGCCGTGCTCGACGAGCTGTTCTGGCGCAGCCCGCACACGCTGCGCTATGGCGCGACCGAGAACCTCTACGGTTACGACGCCATTGCCGGCTTCCGTGCGGCGCGGCCCTCGGCCGGGCTGGAGCGGGACCTGCTGCGCACGGTCATCACCACCTATGGCAGGGACTGCGCCACGGCCAACGTCGAGTTCCGCCGCAGTGGCAGCGATCACACCGGCCGCCAGAGCCAGACCTGGCTGCGCACGCCCGCAGGCTGGCGCGTGGTCGCCGCGCATGTCAGCCTGCTTGCGCCGCCGCCGGCCTGACCGCCCTTGCGGTCATGGGACACGGGCTTTGCGCGGCAGGGGCCGGATGGCGCGTTTGTTGGTACCCTGGCGATGTTCAGCGAGCAATCCTGAAAATTCCTGCCCACGACGCCGCAATGAAAATCCAACTGCTTTCCGACCTGCATCTCGAAGCCCACCCGCATTTCCAACCCGAACCCGCACCCGGCGCCGATGTGCTGGTGCTTGCCGGCGACATCGGCTCCTACCAGGAAGGCGGGCTGCTGAGCGACCAGGACTTCGGCCTGGCGCGTTTCTCCCCCCTGGCGCAGTACGCGGGCTGGCCCTGCCCGGTGATCTTCGTTCCCGGCAACCATGAATACGACGGCCAGGACTTCGACGCCGCCCATGCGCGCCTGCGCGCCACCTGCGATCGCCTGGGCCTGATCTGGCTGGAGCGCGAGACCGCGGTGCTGGACGGGGTGCGCTTTGTCGGCACCACGCTGTGGACCGACTACGACGCGATTGCGCTGCAGGACGCCAAGGTGCAGTCGGGCGACCTGGGCGCGCTGCTGCGGCTGCGCGACAAGGCGTTTCGCGCCGCGAACTTCTATCTGCGCAAGACCGGCGGCACGCGCCACGGCGAAGCCTTTCTCGCCGAGCCCATGCGCGAACAGGCGCTGCTGTGCCAGCAATGGCTGCAGGCCGCCCTGGTCCAGCCGTTTGACGGCCCCACCGTGGCCGTGACCCACTTCGCTCCTAGCTTGCGCAGCGCCGACCCGCGCTACGGAATGGTGCCGGGCACGGCGGGTTTCTGCAATGCGCTGGATGACTGGTTTGCCTACGCCCCGCTGTGGCTGCACGGCCATCTGCACGCACCCAGCGACTACACCGTGCGCGGCGAGCGCGCCGACGGCATGCCCTGGCAATGCCGGGTGGTCGCCAACCCGCTGGGCTATGCGCGCAAGGGCGAGCAGGACTTTTTCCGGCCGCGCGCATGCATAGAACTATGATGGATGCGCCGCATGTGCCCAGTCCTTGCGGTTCTCCGGCAGCGGCCTGCAAAAACATGACTTAAATCAAGGCGCGCAATTTCTGCTGGGATTAATCTGGTTTCTGAATATCAGGAGAACACCATGAAAATACTGCTTGCTGTCGACGGCAGCGAATACACCCAGAAAATGCTGAATTACCTGGCCTCGCATGCCGAGTTGCTGGCGCGTACCCATGAGTACACGGCCGTGACGGTGCAGGCCACCTTGCCTCCGCGCGCGCGCAGCGCGCTGGGCAAGGACGTGATCGAACAGTACTACCAGGAAGAGTTCGACAAGGTGCTGGCACCGGTGACCGAATTCCTGTCCAAGCACGGCGTGAACATCCAGGGCGTGGGCAAGGTCGGCCCCGCGGGCGAGACCATTGCCAATCTGGCCGATGAAGGTCAGTTCGACCTGCTGGTCATGGGCACCCATGGCCACGGCGCCCTGGGCAAGCTGGTCATGGGCTCGGTCAGCACCCAGGTGCTGGCCCACAGCACCATTCCCGTGCTGCTGGTGCGCTGAGCATCCCGGCCTGCAGGCCGGACCACAGGAACCGGAGATGCGTCTCCGGTTTTTTTTCGCGCTGACGGGCCTGCGCCCCGCGCCAGCGCGTGCATTGGCGACCATGGGACAATTGCCACCATGTCTTCTGCCATTGCCGTCATCGACTTTGAAACCACCGGAATGACGCCCGGCCAGGGCGCGCGCGCCACCGAGGTGGCCATCGTGCTGCTTGAAGCAGGCCAGGTCGTCGACCGTTTCCAGAGCCTGATGCGCACCGGGGTCTACATTCCCTCGTTCATCACCCAACTCACGGGCATCACCAATGCCATGGTGGCGACGGCGCCGGCGGCGGAAGAAGTGATGCGCGATGCCGCGCGCTTTGTCGGCACCGCGCCCATGGTCGCGCACAACGCGGCCTTCGACCGCAAGTTCTGGGAGGCCGAGCTCGCGCATGCGGGCCTGGCGGCACCGCAGGCCTTTGCCTGCACGGTGCTGCTGTCGCGCCGGCTCTACCCCGAGGCGCCCAGCCACAAGCTGGGCAACATCGTCGACCACCTGGGCCTGCCGCGCGCCGGACGCGCCCACCGCGCGCTGGCCGATGCCGAAATGGCGGCCAGCCTGCTGGCACGCATGCAACAGGACCTGCGCCAGCGCTGGGGCATTGCCCAGACCGGACATGGCCTGCTGTCCACGCTGCAGCGCTGCCCCAAGGGCCAGATGGCGCGCATGCTGGCGCAGCAGGCGGCGCAATCGCCGCTCACCCGTGACCTCTTCGGCCGCGATGCCAGCCTTCTTCCCCAGGAGACAGCGGTTCATCAGGCTCAGCCCATAATAGGCCCATCCTTTCCGTGATCGCTGCCCGTGAACTCGCCTCTACCCCACTCCGCCGTGGCCCAGCCGCCCCACTTTTCCTCGCATGACTTCCGCAAGGCACTTGGCCAGTTCGCGACCGGCGTGACCATAGTGACCGCGCTCAATGCCCAGGGCCAGCCCGTGGGCGTGACGGTCAGCTCGTTCAATTCGGTGTCGCTGCATCCACCGCTGGTGCTGTGGAGCATGGCCAACAGCGCGGCCTCGCTGTCGGTGTTCATGGCCTGCTCGCACTATGCGGTGCATGTGCTGGGCGCCGAACAAAAGGAACTGGCCATGCAGTTCGCGACCAAGGGCATAGACCGCTGGGCCGGCGTGGCCCACCAGCCCGGCCATACGGGCGCGCCGCTGCTCGCGGGCGCGGTCGCTTCTTTCGAATGCTTCAACCGCAGCCGCTACCAGGAAGGCGACCACGTGATCTTCGTGGGCGAAGTCGAGCATTGCAGCCACCGCAACGATGCGCCGCCGCTGATCTATCACGATGGGCGCATGCGGTAGAGAAAGACGGGGGGCTTGCGCCCCCCTGCGCGACCCACACGCAGTTGGGGGAGCGTGGGGGCTATTGAGCCGCCGCCGGGCCGCCCCAAGGTAACACGCGCTGGCGAATACCATGGGGGGCTTCGCCCCCCATCGCGCAGCTACCCGAAGCGAGCAAGCGTGGGGGCGATACGAGCCGCCGCCGGGCCGCCCCAAGGCGGCGAGGGCCCCCTTGGGGGGCAGCGCAGCTACGCGAAGCGAGCAAGCGTGGGGGTCTAATTATTTCGCTTCGGGCAGCTCGATCTTGACTTCCAGCACTTCGAGGTTGTCCTGGCGCTCGAGGTGGACCTTGATGTCGTTCGGGTGGATGGTCACGTATTTGGAAATCACCGCCATCAGCTCGCGCTGCAGCTCGGGCAGGTAATCGTGCTGGCTGCGGCCGCCGCCGACGCGCTCGTGCGCCAGGATGATCTGCAGACGTTCCTTCGCGACCGAAGCCGATTTCTTTTTTTCGCCCAGCAGAAAAGACAGCATCGACATAGATTACTTCCCTCCGAAGATGCGTTTGAAGAAGCCCGGTTTCTGTGCCGAGATGAAGCGCATCGGCTTTTCCTCTCCCAGGAAACGGTCGATCACGTCCTTGTAGGCTTCGGAGACATCGGTGTTGGCCATGTGCACGGCGGGAATGCCCTGGTTGGACGCCTGCAGCACGGTTTCAGACTCGGGAATCACGCCGATCAGCTCGATGCGCAGGATGTCCTGTATGTCTTCGAGCGACAGCATCTGGCCGTCTTCGACCCGGTTGGGGTTGTAGCGCGTGATCAGCAGGTGTTCCTTGATGGCTTCGCCGCCTTCGATCGCGCGCTTGGTCTTGGAGCTGAGCATTCCCAGGATGCGGTCGGAGTCGCGCACCGACGAGACTTCGGGATTGGTCACCACCAGCGCCTCGTCGGCAAAGTGCATGGCCATCAGCGCACCGCTCTCTATGCCCGCGGGCGAGTCGCAGACGATGTACTCGAAGCCCATCTCCCCCAGGTCCTTGAGGATCTTCTCGACGCCGTCCTGGCTCAGTGCGTCCTTGTCGCGCGTCTGCGAGGCGGCCAGCACGAACAGGTTGTCGCACTGCTTGTCCTTGATCAGCGCCTGGTTCAGGTTGGCCTCGCCCTGGATCACGTTGATCAGGTCGTACACCAC
>JBBKVU010000585.1:0-4864 GCA_037968595.1 Comamonas sp. | reverse complement strand
ATGTGCGCAACTGCGGGGCCGCAGTCGACAATGATCCATTCGCCGTTTTCTTCGCCTTCCATGCGCGGCTTGTCGAAGCCGGCTTCCTTGACGGCGTCGCGCACGCTGGCCGCGAGCGCCTTGGTCTGGCGGTTCGACGTGCCCGATGCCACGATCACGCGTTCAAACAGGGGCGACAGGTGTTCGGTATTGAAGACCTGGATGTCTTGCGCCTTGACATCCTCCAGGCCATCGACGATGGCGCGCTGGAGCTTGGTGACGTCTTTTTTGGCGGCGGTTTCCGTTTTGGGGGTGGTGGTCATCAGGCGATGTATAGAAAAGGTTGTTCAATATAGCGCGCATCGGGGCTCAATGCCTTCAGCGGCTTGCCCCCCCGCGGTGTACCGCAGACCGGGCTGTTGCATTGTTATTGGAATGATATGCGTGCCGCATCTGCGCGGTCAGCTATCGAAATTATAGTTTTTTGCGGCATAACCCCGCTGCGCGCACATCAAGTCCGTCAGAACGGCTGGCCAACCGGCTCAAAGCCAGTCGCGCCGCACCAGGAAATCACGCGTCAGCGCGGCCTCGGGCGAGCCCTGTCCATCCTCGCGCTGGTAGCTCCAGCAGGCATGCGGCGGCATGGACAACAGAATCGATTCCGTGCGCCCACCCGACTGCAGGCCGAAGTGCGTGCCCCGGTCCCAGACCAGGTTGAACTCGACATAGCGGCCGCGCCGATAGCGCTGGAACGCCACTTCGCGCTCGCCATACGGGGTGTCCTTGCGGCGCGCGACAATGGGCAGGTAGGCCTTGAGCAGGCTGTCGCCCACCGAGCGCAGCATGGCAAAGCTGTGCTCGGGCGCCAGTTCGCAGAAATCGTCAAAGAAGATTCCGCCCACGCCGCGCTGCTCGTCCCGGTGCTTGAGATAGAAATACTCGTCGCACCAGGTCTTGAAACGCGGGTAGAGATCGGCGCCGAAAGGCGCCAGCGCATCGCGGCAGCCGCGGTGGAAATCCACCGCATCCTGCTCGAAGCCATAGACCGGCGTCAGGTCAAGTCCGCCACCGAACCAGCGCGTGGGCGCCTGGCCCGGATGGCCGGCGGAAATCATGCGCACGTTCATGTGCACCGTGGGCACATAGGGGTTGCGCGGGTGGAACACCAGCGATACGCCCATGGCCTCGAACGGCGCGCCCGCGAGTTCGGGCCGGTGCTGCGTGGCCGATGGCGGCAACTGCGCGCCACGCACATGCGAGAAACCGCAGCCCGCGCGCTCGAACACGCGGCCGCCCTCCATGATGCGCGTGATGCCCTCGCCCTGCAGCCGCTCCTCGGGCCCCTTGGCCCAGGCATCGGCCAGGAAACGGCCAGCGCCCGCGCCGTCGCCCTCGACGGCTTCCAGCGCGCTGGTGATCGCGTCCTGCAGCCCCGTCAGATAGGCGCGCACGTTCTCCACGCTTGCCGGCGTTGCGCTGATGGCTTGCACTGGCCCCACCTCAGCTCTTGATCGCGCGAAAACCGATGTCGCGGCGGTATTGCATGCCATCGAAATGGATGCTGCGCGCCACGTCATAGACGCGCACCTGGGCCTGCTTGACGCTGTCGGCCAGCGCGGTCACGCACAGCACGCGTCCGCCAGTGACCTGGGGCACGCCGTCGACCAGGGCCGTGCCGGCATGGAAGACCATGGCGTCATCGGTTTCCGCTGGCAGGCCGGTGATCGCATCGCCCTTGCGCGGGGCTTCGGGATAGCCATGGGCGGCCATCACCACGCCCAGCGCGGTGCGGCGGTCCCAGTCGAGCTCGACCTGGTCGAGCTTGCCGTCGACGGCCGCGCCCATCACGTCGACCAGATCGCTCTTGAGGCGCATCATGATCGGCTGGGTTTCGGGGTCGCCCATGCGGCAGTTGAATTCCAGCGTCTTCACATGGCCTGCTGGGTCTATCATCAGGCCGGCATACAGGAAGCCCGTGAACGGAATGCCGTCGCGCTCCATGCCGCGAATCGTCGGCAGAATGATTTCGCGCATGGCCCGGGCATGCACGTCGGCCGTGACCACGGGCGCGGGCGAGTACGCGCCCATGCCGCCGGTGTTCGGGCCTTCGTCGCCGTCCTTGAGACGCTTGTGGTCCTGGCTGGTGGCCAGCGCCAGCACGTTCTTGCCGTCGCACAGCACGATGAAGCTGGCTTCCTCGCCTTCGAGAAATTCCTCGATGACCACGCGCGCGCCGCCGTCGTTGTGGCTCACGCCGTACTTGTTGTCGACCAGCATGAAGTCGACGGCGTCATGTGCCTCCTGCAGCGTCAAAGCCACGACCACGCCCTTGCCCGCGGCCAGGCCGTCGGCCTTGACGACGATGGGCGCGCCGATGCGGTCGATGTAGGCATGGGCCAGGGCCGGGTCGCTGAAGGTGTCGTAAGCCGCCGTGGGAATGCCATGGCGCGCCATGAAGGCCTTGGAGAAGGCCTTGGAGCTTTCAAGCTGGGCCGCGGCCTTGGTCGGTCCGAACACCTTGAGCCCATGGGCACGGAATTCGTCGACCACGCCGGCCGCGAGCGGCGCTTCGGGGCCGACCACGGTCAGGCCGATCTTTTCGGCCTGCGCCCATTCGCGCAGCGCCACGACATCGGTCAGGTTCAGGTTTTCGAGCTTGCCGCCCGCCAACGCCGTGCCACCGTTGCCAGGTGCAACAAACACCTTGGTCGACTTGGGCGATTGCGCCAATTTCCACGCCAAAGCGTGCTCACGGCCTCCGCCGCCAATCACAAGAATTTTCATAAGTCTGCGTTGTGGTAAACGTCTTGAACGTCGTCCAGGTCTTCGATCATGTCCAGCAGCTTTTGCATGCGGGTCGCGTCATCGCCTTCAAGGGCGATGGTGTTTTCAGGGCGCATGGTCACTTCCGCCACTTCAGGCTTGAGGCCTGCGGCTTCCAGTGCATTGCGTACGGCTTCGAAGTCGGCCGGCGAGGTCAGCACCTCGATGGCGCCCTCCTCGTCGGTGACCACGTCCTCGGCACCGGCTTCCAGCGCCAGTTCCATGACGCGGTCCTCCGAAGTGCCGGGGGCAAAGATGATTTGTCCGCAGTGCTTGAACTGGAAGGCCACCGAGCCTTCAGTTCCCATGTTGCCACCATATTTGCTGAATGCGTGGCGAACATCGGCCACCGTGCGCACACGGTTGTCGGTCATGGTGTCGACGATGATCGCCGCACCGCCAATACCGTAGCCTTCGTATCGGATTTCCTCGTAGTTCACGCCTTCAAGGTTGCCCGTGGCCTTGTCGATGTTGCGCTTGATGTTGTCCGCAGGCATATTGGCTGCCTTGGCTTTCTCCACCGCGAGGCGCAGCCGGGGGTTGGCATCCAGGTCGCCGCCGCCCGTGCGTGCGGCCACCATGATTTCCCGAATGATACGGGTCCAGATGCGGCCCCGTTTCTCATCCTGGCGACCCTTTCGGTGCTGGATATTTGCCCATTTGCTGTGTCCTGCCACAGGAATTCCTTTGGTATTGATTTAATCTACTGGTGGCGATTTTACTTTTGACGGCACGCATTTCCCGAGGAACTTCGATATGGCCCCACCACTCCTGATCGCACAGCACTCTGCCACAGAATGCGCGCTGCTGCCCGGCCTGGCCAATCGCCACGGCCTGATCACCGGTGCCACCGGCACCGGCAAGACCGTGACGCTGCAAAAACTCGCCGAGAGTTTCTCCCAGATCGGCGTGCCGGTGTTTCTTGCCGACGTCAAGGGCGACCTGGGAGGCATCAGCCAGGCAGGCACTATCGGCGACAAGCTTGCGGCCTCGCTCAAGGAGCGCGGCATCGCCCTGCCCACGCCGCTCTCCTGCCCGACCACGCTATGGGATGTGTTTGGCGAGCAGGGTCATCCGGTGCGCGCCACGGTGTCCGACATGGGACCGCTGCTGCTGGGCCGGATGCTGGCGCTCAACGAGACGCAGATGGGCGTGCTCAACCTGGTGTTCAAGATTGCCGACGACAACGGCCTGCTGCTGCTGGACCTCAAGGACTTGCGCGCCATGTTGCAGCATGTGGGCGACAACGCCAAGCAATTCACCACAGAATACGGCAACATCAGCGCCGCGAGCGTGGGCGCTATCCAGCGCGGACTGCTGCAGATAGAGAGCCAGGGCGGCGACCGATTCTTCGGCGAGCCCATGCTCAACATCCAGGATCTGATGCAGACCGATGCCGGCGGTCAGGGCGTGGTCAACATCCTGTCGGCCGACAAGCTGATGAACGCGCCGCGGCTGTACTCGACTTTCCTGCTGTGGATGCTGTCCGAGCTGTTCGAGCAGCTGCCCGAGATCGGCGACCCCGAAAAGCCCAAGCTGGTGTTCTTCTTCGATGAGGCCCACCTGCTGTTCAACGACGCGCCCAAGGTGCTGCTCGAGCGCATCGAGCTGGTCGTGCGCCTGGTGCGCTCCAAGGGCGTGGGCGTGTACTTCGTCACGCAAAACCCGCTGGACATTCCCGACAGCGTGCTGGCCCAGCTGGGCAACCGCGTGCAGCACGCGCTGCGCGCGTTCACGCCGCGCGACCAGAAAGCCGTCAAGGCCACGGCCACCACCATGCGCCAGAACCCGGGCCTGGACATAGAGACCGCGATCACCGAGCTGGCCGTGGGCGAGGCGCTAATCAGCTTTCTGGACGAGAAAGGCCGGCCGGGCATCACCGAGCGTGTCTACGTGCTTCCGCCGGGCAGCCAGATAGGCCCCATCACCAGCGCCCAGCGCCAGGCGCTGCAGCAGTCGTCGCTGGTTGCCGGCGTCTACGAGAAAACCGAAGACCGCGAATCGGCCTACGAGATCCTCAAGCAGCGCACGGCCCAGGCCACGCCCGCGACCGGCGGCGCGG
>JBBKVU010000584.1:0-2791 GCA_037968595.1 Comamonas sp. | reverse complement strand
GCCAGCAGCCGCGCCAGCGCCTGGCGTCGGCCCTCAGAACGCATAGACACCCGTCAGCCACAGCGTGCGCGGCCGGCCCAGTATCCACTGCACTTCCGAGCCCTGCGTGGCATAGCTCTTGTCAAACACATTGTCCAGGCGCAGGTCCAGCGTCATGCCCTTGGTCGCGCGCCAGTTGATGCCGGCGTTGACCACGGTGTACGAGGGCAGTGACGCGGTGTTGGTGTTGTTCACGTAGCGCCGGCCCACGTATTGCAGCGCCGTGCGCGCGCTCCAGTCGGGCGCGAAGTTCCAGAATGCGGCGAGGTTGGCGCTGCGCTTGGGAACCGTCATGGGCACATTGCCCGCGAGCTGGCGCGCGCCGCCGCCGACCTGGGCCGAGAAGTCGTCGAACTTGGGGTCCAGCAGCGTGCCGTTGATCTCCAGCCGCCACGCGCCCAGGCGCGTCGACGCCGAGGCCTCGATGCCGCGCGAGGACTGCTGTCCCACCTGCTCCTGCAGCGTCGGGTTGGCGAGATTCGCGGTCAGCAGGTCTTTCTTGACCAGGTGATAGGCCGCGAGCGTCCAGTCCAAGCGCCCGCCCCAGAGGCTTTGCTTCAGACCCACTTCGACCTGCCGGCCCGCGGACAGGCCGAAGCCCTGCTGGTTGGCGCCTATGCTGGCCAGCGAAGTCACCGGGTCCTGCGCCGTGGCGAACTGGCCGTAGAGCGCCACGTCGGGCATGGGGTTGAAGACCACGCCCAGGCTGGCGCTTGTTCCGCTGACCTTGCCGTTGGTGATCTTGCTCGATTGGCGGTCTTCGCGCTCCGTGCGGTAGCGGTCGTGGCGCAGGCCAGCGACCACGGACCAGCGCTCGCTGAGCGTCAGCTGGTTCTCGAAGAACACGCCCGTGCGTTCCAGATCGAGGTAATACATGGGAATCGACTCGCCCTGCCAGGCATCGCGATAGCGCCCGGGCACCGGGTTGAGCGCATCGACCGTGGAGCTGCCGCCGCGGTTGTTGTCAAAGCGGTTGTAATAGCTGCGCTCTAGCTGAAAGCCGGCGAGAAACTGGTTCTTGCGGCCGGCGATCTGCCCCTGGAACTTGGCATAGGTGTTGATGCCTTCCTGGGTCTGGCGCGAATACGAGATATCGCGATAGCTCGTGCGGCGCACGGCCGAGGTGGCCGGCAGATAGGTGAACACCGTCACGTCGCGGTAGCGGCGATTGTGCTCCAGGCTGTAGAGCGTGTTGTGCACGCTGACATCGGCCGAAGGCTGCCACTGCGTGTCCAGCGTGACCCAGCGGTCCTGGAAGTACAGGTCGCTGTCGGCGATGTTGTAGTTCTTGGTCTCGGTGCCGGGAACGGGCGTGCCGTTGAACACCGGCGTGCCCAGGTAGTGCATGGGCTTTTGCCGGCCATAGTCGGCGGCGAGAATGAAATTCAGCTGCGGCGAGACGTCATAGCGCAGCGAGGCCGAGCCGGCCAGCGTTTCCGACTCGCCGCGCTCCACCCAGTTGTCCGAGCTGCGGTGGCTCAGGTCGACGCGATAGGAAAAGCCATTGCCCAGCGGGCCGGTGCTGCTCAGCGCGCGGTGCCAGGCGTTGTCGCCGCCGACGCCCAGGCCGACTTCATGCGAGGACTCGGTGGGGTTGGGCCGCTTGCTGACCACATTGACCGCGCCGCCGATGGAGCCCGCGCCATAGAGCACCGAGGCCGGGCCATAGAGCGCCTCGATGCGCTCCACGTTCCAGGGGTCGAACGGAAAGCTGACCACGCCGCCGGCATTCGACAGCTCCAGCCCGTTGTAGAGCTGCTTGACCGAGTTGACGCCCGTGAAGCCGCGCGCGCTGAGCACATTGCCGCCATTGCCCGGGCTGTTGGCCGAGCTCAGGCCCGGGGCCAGCGTCTTGGCGTCTATCACCGAGGTCGTGCCCAGCGCGCGTATCAGCTCGCCTTCGATAACGGCAATGCTGGCCGGGGTTTCGAACGGCGTGAGTTCGAGCCGGCTGCCGGCGGTCGATTTCTGCACCAGCGGCGTGGCGACGCCGCGTTCCTCGGTGACGGTGATTGCTTCGAGGGTGGGAGAGTGCGTGCCGGACGCGTCTTGGGCGTGCACGAACACGCAGGGATAGGCGGCCGCAAGGGCGAACGGGAGCGCAGCAAGGCGCACACGAAGAACGGGCTTCATGAGAGGGGCAATCGAAAAAGGCAACCCTGGCCGGCATCCCCGCCGGCGTCTGGGCGTTACGACGGCGCCGCCCGCTTGCGCGGCGGCGCTGTCACTTTGTTGGCCGGTATCCGGGCTGGCGGAACTGCATCCATCGCCTTCCCAGACGCTTGTTCAAGGCGTCCAGTGGCTATGTGGAGGGATGCTGAAAGCCGGGAGGCTTTCGTCCGTTTGACCGTTGCGGGGGCAGCGCAGGCCAGACCCGGGGGCGCGCCAGCGCTGGCATTCAGCGACTGGTGGCTTGTGGGTCCTCCTGCTTCCCGTTGAACTGCGGCATGTGAACCACGCCGCGAGCACCAACGAACGGGATTCTAAGGGCAAGCGCCGCGCTCACCGCATGCCGTCCCAGTCGGCAAATGGCGTGGGCCAGTTGGACCAGCCTGCGGGGCCGCAGGCCATCTCGTGATCGCTCAGCAGGCAGTGGTCGAAGCGCGCGCGCAGCGCGGCTTCGTCCATGTCAATGCCTATGAGTACCAGCTCCTGGCGCGCGTCACCCGTGTCGTCGTGCCATTTGGCGCGTATCAATGCCAAGGCCTCGGCGTCTTCGGGCCAGTGCTGCGTGGGCACGGCCGTCCACCAG
>JBBKVU010000583.1:0-7551 GCA_037968595.1 Comamonas sp. | reverse complement strand
GGCCTGCGCGGCGCTGACGCCGCCGCCGCTTGCCGCCCAGCTGCTGCTGCCCACCCTGGGCGACGGCGCGAGCATCACCACCAGCGAAGAACGGCGCATGGGCGACCGCATCATCCGCTCGCTGTACCGAGATCCCGACTATCTCGAGGACGCACCGCTGCAGGAGTATGTCGAAGGCATCTGGAAGCCGCTGCTGGCCGCGGCGCGCGCGCGCGGCGAGCTGTCGCCCGAGCTGGATGAGCGCTTTGCCTGGCAGATCCTGCTGGGCCGCGACCGTTCGGTGAATGCGTTTGCGCTGCCTGGCGGCTATTTCGGCGTGCACCTCGGGCTGATCGGCGTGGTCGGCACGCGCGACGAACTTGCCTCGGTGCTGGCCCATGAATTGAGCCATGTGAGCCAGCGGCATATCGCGCGCATGATTGCCGGGCAGAGCCGGCATACGCCGCTGATGGTGGCCTCGATGATCCTGGGCGCGCTGGCCGCGTCCAAGAGCCCCGACGCCGCTCAGGCGCTGATGATTGGCGGCCAGGCGGCCATGGTGCAGAACCAGCTCAACTTCTCGCGCGACATGGAGCGCGAAGCCGACCGCATGGGCTACGGCCTGATGACGCCGGCCGGGTTCTCGCCCCAGGGCATGGTCGGCATGTTCGACAAGCTGCAGCAGGCCAACCGGCTCAACGACAACGGCAGCTGGCCCTATCTGCGCAGCCACCCGCTGACCAGCGAACGCATCTCCGACATGCAGTCGCGCCTGCCCGCGGGCCAGTCCCAGGCCCAGCCCGCGCCGTCGCTGGAACATGGAATGATGGCCGCGCGCGCGCGCGTGCTGTCACGCCCCGGTGTAGATGTGCTGCGCCAATGGACGCGACTGCCCGACTCCAGCGGCTTTGCGGCCCTGCCCCAGCCCCAGCGCGTGGCAGGCCTGTATGCCGCGGTGCTGGCGCATGTCCAGCTGCAGGACTACGGACCGGCGCGCGCGGGCCTGCCGGCGCTCACGCAGGCACTGGCGGGCGACGCCGCAGGCCTGCGCCAGCTGGGCTTGCTTGCCGCCGAACTTGAACTCGCGGCCGGCCAGCCCCAGGCCGCGCTGCAGGCGCTGAGCCCGGTGATGGAAATCGATGACAAGGCCGACAAGCCTTCGCGACCGGTGCTGCTGCTGCGCACCCAGATCCTGCTGCGCCTGGGCCAGGCGCAAAGCATGGCCAGCCCGCTGCAGACCTGGGTCACGCTGTATCCGCGCGATGCGGCGGCCTGGCAGGCCATTGCCCAGGTATGGCAGGCGCAGAACCAGCCCTTGCGCGCGTTGCGCGCCGAAGGTGAAGCCCAGGCCGCGCACTACGACTATGCGGCGGCCGTCGACCGCTTCCGCGCCGGTCAGGAACTCGCGCGGCGTGGCGGCACGCAGAACGACCATTTCGAGGCGTCGATCATCGACACCCGTCTGCGCGCCACCCAGGAGCTGTTAAGGGAACAGACGGCGGAGCGCTGAATCAATGACCAGGCCCAGCGCCGAGTAGATCAGCGAGCCCAGAAAGGCCGCGCCAAAGCCGCTGACATGCACGCCCTCGAGCACGCTGGCCGCGGCCCAGAACATCAGCGCGTTGACCACAAACAGGAACAGTCCCAGCGTGATCAGCGTGACCGGCAGCGTCAATACCACCAGCACCGGCCGCACGATGGCATTGAGCAGGCCAATGACCAGGGCCGCGATCAGCGCCGTGCGGAAGCTGCGGATTTCCACGCCACCGTAGATTGCCGCCACGGCAAGCAGCGCGGCGGCGTAGAGGAACCATTGGAGAAGAAGTTTCATGGCGCCAGCATAGCAGCGCCATGAAGGGACAGCGCGGCCCCGCCCACGGCGCAGCCGCTCAGAAGGTGCTCAGACCAGCGCTTCGCCCAGCGTCCACGCCAGCAGGCTGCCTATGCCTGCGACCAGGCCCGAGGTGCCCCAGCGCGGCGGCGTGGGTTCCTCGCGCTTGGGACGGCGGGCGTCGACGACCTGTACCTGGCCATAGGTCTGCTGCAATTCGGCCAGCAACTCGGGCAGGGGCTGGCGCGCCAGCAGCTGCGTCACATCGGCCTGGGCCTCAGGACGCTGCAGGCTGGGCACGAGCTGGGCAAACAGCTTGTCGGCCCATTGGTTGCGCCAGTTTTCGCGGCTGCGGTGGCTGGCCCACTTGCTTGCACGGTGGGTGATGCGCGGTGCGCAGGCAACCAGCAGCCAGCGGGGGTTGGTTGCCTCGAACGAGGTTGCCAACGACGTGAGCAGCGGCAATGCGTGGGACGCATCGTCCACGTAGACAATGAAGGTAGTGCGGTTCAAGAGGACTCCGGTCTGGCTGCGCCAATGAAAAAGGCAGGCCTTGAAGGGCCTGCCTTGGCAAGAAGAAAGGCCTGCGGCGCCGGCTGCTGCCGGCTTGCCGCAAACCCTGCCACATCAGGCGTGACCGGAGCCGTGGGTGGCCTTGGGACGGCGCGAAGCGACGAACTTGCCGATGGCCAGGACCAGCAGTGCGCCGAAGATCTGGGCACCGTAGTGCAGGACCTTGGTCTGCTCGAGCTTGGGCATCCACAGCCACTTTTCAGTGTTGGCGAAGACCGGGTCGGACACCAGCATGCCGCCGGCGATCCAGCCCAGCAGCATGCCGCCGGCAACGATGATCATCGGGAAGCGGTCCATCAGCTTGATGACCAGCTGCGAGCCCCAGACGATGATCGGGATCGAGATCAGCAGACCCAGCGTGACCAGCAGCAACTGGTGTTCGCCCGAGCTTTGCGCGGCACCGGCAATGGCAATCACGTTGTCCACGCTCATCACCAGGTCGGCAACGATGATGGTCTTGATCGCGGCCAGCAGCTTGTCGCTGCCCTGGATGCCGTCGTGTGCTTCTTCATCGGGAGCGATCAGCTTGACGCCAATCCACACCAGCAGCAGCGCGCCGACGAACTTCAGGAAAGGCAGAGCCAGCAGCGTCATCGCGAAAGCGATCAGGATCACGCGCAGGATGATGGCACCCGCCGTGCCCCAGATGATGCCCTTGCGGCGCTGTTCAGGTGGCAGCTTGCGGCAGGCCAGTGCGATCACCACCGCGTTGTCACCACCGAGCAGAATGTCGATGATGATGATCTGTCCCAGTGCAATCCAGAACGGCGTATGCGTGAGGAAGTCAAAATCCATAAAAACCTCGTAGTCGAATGCCATAAAGCAGCAGAAGCCTGGCGGCAATCAACTTTGCCAGGCGCCTGCGCGTCGGTTGGAAGCGGGTGCATGGAACTCTCAGGCATCTTCCTGCGACAGCCAGAGCAGGAAGCTGGGCCGAAGGGAAATGCTTTGACAGACCATTGCACCGGTCTCTCAAAGGTCTTGCTCGGCTCCGTGCAGCACGGAACCCGGGAGGCCGGAAGCTTTCGCTTCGTATTGACGACCACCACGCACCTGCGATGTTCCGGCACTGCCGGAGATCGCATGAGAGCTACTCCCCTTCGAAGCCCGCGATTTGAACACATTTGGCGACGTTTTCGGCATAAACCTGTTTTTTTGCCGGAGACCTGCGCAGCAAAAGCCATGGCGGCGTCGCGCCGACAACACGGCGCTTATGATCCAGGGCCGCATTGTTACCACCCCCCATGGCAGGCATTCACATCACCGACATCGAGGCAGCCATCAATTACTGGCGCCACAAGAAGCCTTCCCCCGACGGCGTACGGCTTGCGCCTGAAGCCAGGGCGCTGGCCGATGTCTACGCACTGATGATCTTCCGCCATGCCAGCGAAGTCGATGCCGACGAGGTGCCTTCGCATGCCCAGGCCGCCTGGCTGGCCTGGTACGACACCACGCCCGACACCCCCTGCATCGCGATCTGCTCGACCAGTCAGGGCGACAACCTGTGCAAGGGCTGCGGGCGCACGTTCGACGAGGTCCAGCACTGGCCCGGTCTGGACCCCGTCGAGAAGCGCCAGGTCTGGCGCCGCATCACCCTGGAAAACGCCGCCTGGCGCTTCAACCGCTACGCCGAACGCGCGGCGGAAAACAAGTCCGCCACCGGTCGCTGAACGGCCGATTTACTTCCAGCGTACGGGCTCGACCACCACGCTGCCCAGCTTGCTGCTGAGCGTGATGCTGCCTTCCTGGATCGTGGCCTGCAGCTGCATGCTGCGCTCGGCCAGCTGGGCCAGTTCGGGGGCGGTTTCGGACGGCAGGCGCCAAACCTGCAGCTTGGGCAGGCGGCTGAACTTGCTTTCAATCCCGCGCCACCAGACATCGGCCGAATGGCTGAACGGGTAGAGCAGCACCTGATCGGACTTGCTGCAGGCCTTGGCAATGGGCTTGTCTTCGGGCTGGCCGACTTCGATCCACAGGCGCTTGCGGCCGGTGTAGTCGGTCAGCGACACATCCGGATCTTCCGGGTCGGACAGGCCGGCGCCAAAGCTCAGCGTCGCGTCGCCATTGCACAGGTCGTTGAGCTGGTGGGCATTGAGCGCCAGCGCGACCAGGCGCGCCATCATGCGGTCGTCGGTCTCGCTCGGATGGCGGGCCAGGGTCAGCGCATGATCTGCGTAGTAGCCATGGTCGATGTCGGCAATCTGCAGATTGGCCTTGAAGATGGTGGATTTGAGGGCCATGGGCGGGGTCGAGTCGGAAAAAAGAAAGATTCCACGAGGGAATCAAAAGCAAGAGCTGCAGCTGACGGCGTCAGCTGTGCCCTGAAACGCCCTTCGACAAGCTCAGGGCGAACGACATGCGAAAACGTGACGCTTTCTTTGCGTTCGCCCCGAGCTTCCCTCGGCGGGCCCGTCAAAGGATGGACGGGCGAGCAGGCAGCACTCAAACCCGGCGGGCGAGTTCCGCGGCCTTGCCGACGTAGGAAGCCGGAGTCATCGCCAGCAGACGGTCCTTGTCGGCCTGGGGAATCTCCAGGCCGTTGATCAGGCGATGCAGGTCTTCGGCCTGGACGGTCTTGCCGCGTGTGACTTCCTTGAGCTTTTCGTACGCGCCCTGCACGCCATAGCGGCGCATCACGGTCTGGATGGGCTCGGCCAGCACTTCCCAGGCGTTGTCCAGGTCTTCGGCCAGCTTTTCCTCGTTGAGTTCCAGCTTGTTCAGGCCGGTCATCAGCGAGGTGTAGGCCAGCGTGGCATAGCCCAGCGCCACGCCGATGTTGCGCAGCACGGTCGAATCGGTCAGGTCACGCTGCCAGCGGCTCACGGGCAGCTTTTCGGACAGGTGCTTGAGCACGGCATTGGCCAGGCCCAGGTTGCCTTCGGCGTTTTCGAAGTCAATCGGGTTGACCTTGTGCGGCATGGTCGACGAACCGATTTCGCCGGCCTTCAGGCGCTGCTTGAAGTAGCCTAGCGAGACATAGCCCCAGATGTCGCGCGACAGGTCGATCAGGATGGTGTCGGCGCGCGCCACGGCATCGAACAGCTCGGCCATGTAGTCATGCGGCTCGATCTGGATCGAGTAGGGCTGGAAGGTCAGGCCCAGACCGTTGGGTTCTGGGCTTTCAATGACTTTCTTGCTGAACGCTTCCCAGTCGAACTCGGGCCAGGCGGACAGGTGGGCGTTGTAGTTGCCCACGGCGCCGTTCATCTTGCCGAGGATCTTGACGCTGGCGATGCGGTCGACTGCGGCCTGCAGGCGAACCACGACGTTGGCCATTTCCTTGCCGACGGTGGTCGGGCTCGCGGTCTGGCCGTGGGTGCGGCTGAGCATGGGCACGTCGGCGTACTGGTGGGCCATTTCGCGCAGCTTGAGCACGATGCGGTCCAGCGCCGGCAGCACGACCATGTCGCGGCCGACGCGCAGCTGCAGCGCGTGGCTGGTGTTGTTGATGTCTTCGCTGGTGCAGGCGAAATGCACGAATTCGGACGCTTTTTCGAGTTCGGGACGGGCCTCGAACTTGGACTTGATCCAGTATTCCACGGCCTTGACGTCGTGGTTGGTGGTCTTTTCGATGTCCTTGATGGCCTCGGCATCGGCTTCGCTGAAGTTCTTCACCAGACCCAGCAGGTAGGCGCGCGCGCCTATGGACAGCGGCTGGAATTCTTCGAAGCCCGCGTCGGAGAGGGCGATAAACCAGGCAATCTCCACCTGCACGCGGCGGTGCATGTAACCCTGTTCGCTCATGATCGGGCGCAGGGCGGAGAGTTTCGCGGCGTAACGGCCGTCGAGCGGAGAGAGGGCGGAAATGGTGGACAGGCTCATGCCCTCAATTGTAGGTGGGCGCTAAAGCCCATGCCGCGCATGGCTGCCGATAGAATCATCCGGCCGGCACTTGCCGGGTCCCGCGCCATGGAAGTTCCCCCTATGAAATTGATCGGTACCACCAGCAGTCCCTACGTGCGCAAAGTGCGCATCGTGATGGCGGAGAAAAAACTCGATTACCAGTTCGAGATCGACAATGTCTGGGCCGCCGATGCCGCCGTCAGCGCAAGCAACCCGCTGGGAAAGGTCCCGCGCCTGATGATCGAAGGCCATGAAATGGCGCTGTTCGACTCGCGCGTGATTGTCGAATACTTGGACACGCTGTCGCCCGTGGGCAAGCTGCTGCCGCCCAGCGGCCGCGAGCGCGCCGACGTCAAGACCCTGGAAGCCCTGGCCGACGGCCTGCTCGATGCCGGCGTGCTCGCGCGCCTGGAGGCGACCTGGCCCGGCCGCAGCGACGGCGAACGCAGCCAGGCCTGGACAGACCGTCAGCTGGGCAAGGTCGATGCCAGCCTGCAGGCGATGTCCAAGGCGCTGGGCGACAAGCCCTTCTTCTGCGGCATCCATATGACCCTGGCCGACATCGCCACCGGCTGCGCGCTGGACTGGCTGGCTTTCCGCTTCCCGCAGCTCACCTGGCGCGAAAACCACCCCAACCTCGCGCGGCTGGCCGACAAGCTGGCCCAGCGCCCTAGCTTCAAGGACACGGTGCCCGTCGCCTGAGCGGCGGCCAGCCCGCTCCAGGCAAAAAAATGGCCTCCTTGCGGAGGCCATTTTTCATCGAAGAAAAAAGTTGCGAAGCATCCCGAAACGAATAAAGAGAGGGAGGGAGGAGAAGCGCTTCAGGGGGTCTATAAGGATCGCGTCCTCAAAGGCTTCGCAACAGTAAAGGGTTTGCGGCATCAGACATGTACCTGTGCAGCGTCATAGTGATTGAGGATGAGTCTGCGCCAAAGTTCAAACCAACGCAGCCCAAAAACTGTAACCAATCGCTAAACCTTCAGTTGTTTCCTCACACCTGCCCTTGCGCTCCGATGCGTGTCAAACACTCACGCTGACCAAGATCCATAGGCGGCCAGGTCGCCATCGGGGCTTGCGCATGGCTCGATAGATCGATAGTTAGCGCCGACTATTTAACGTTTGTTTTCAAATATGGGCACTGAGCCCCGGCGCGAGATCGCCGCTGTCCGGCGTGCCGAACACCGCGCGCCACAGCGTCAGCACCGCATCGCGATGCGCCACGGCCCGCTGCAGGTCGATCTGGCCGCTGGATTCATCGAGCCGCGCCTTGTGCTGGATGCGGCGCAGCGCGCGGTAGGCATCGGCCGCGGCCAGGCCGACGCCAG
>JBBKVU010000582.1:0-4770 GCA_037968595.1 Comamonas sp. | reverse complement strand
GGCAGGGTCGGCGCTGATGGGTGTCGCCGGCAGTTTCCTGACGCTGGCAGCATTCAACGCGTTCTTCTTCAACATGGTCAACGGCCGCGGCTGGATCTGCGTGGCGCTGGTGGTGTTCGCCTCGTGGCGACCCGGCCAGGCGCTGCTGGGTGCACTGCTGTTCGCCTTCTTCGATGCGCTGCAGCTGCGACTGCAGCAGTCCGGCGACGCCGCGTTGCCCTACCAGCTGTACCTGATGCTGCCCTACCTGCTGTCGATCCTGGCGCTGGTGCTGGTGGCGCGCAAGGCCAGCTATCCGCAGGCGCTGATGAAGCCTTATCGCAAGGGCGAGCGCTAGGAAACGTCGCTCGGAGGCCCGCTCAGCTTCGGCTGTTGAAACGGTAGAAAGGCGTCTCCAGCATTGTGTCGTGCCAGCCCTCGTACCAGGCATGCACATGCGGTTTGAGACGTTGCAACTGGGCCATGCGCTCGCGCTGCGCGTCGGAAATGCCACGCGAACAGAAGTCGCGCACTTCGCGGAACAGGGATTCGACGTCCAGCTGCTGGAACTGCCGGTCCTTCACCACGACCTTGCCGCCCACCACGACACTGGATACATCCCGTCCCAAGCCGCGCTGGAGAAAGGCTTCGACGATGTCGGCTCGTGAGTCCAGCCAGGGGTCGTCGCTGATGTTGTCCAGGTCGACCAGGATGGCGTCGGCCTTCATGCCGGGCTTCAAGGTGCCGAGGGTGCCGCCGAAGCCGCAGACCCGCGCGCCGTTGACGGTGGACAGCTCCAGGGCGGTGTAGGCGTCCATGGCGGGCTGCGCCAGGTCGTAGGTCGCGCAACGGTGCATCTTGTGGATCATGCGGCTTTCCATGATCGCGTCTTCGTCGTCGTTGATGGTCTTGTCGTCCATGCCCATGGCCACCAACACGCCCGCCTCCAGCAGTTGGGGCAACGGTGCCAGACCGTTGCGCATGATGAAGTTGCAGCTGGGGTGGTGCGTCATGGCGACGCCACGTTTCGCCATCAGGGCGATGTCGGCTTCGGTGATGTGGATGGCATGGCCGAACACCACGTTCTCGTTGAGAAAGCCCACGTCGTCGAGCCACTGCACGGTCGACACCCCGTGCTGCCTGAAGCCGTAGGCTTTCTGCACCGGCGTCTGCAAGGTATGGATGTGGATCTTGACGCCGCCACGGCGGTCGGACTCGGCACGGCTGCGCTGCAGGAAGGACGCGCTGGCGCCATGCGCCCACGAGGGCGACAGCAGGATGCGCGTGTCCTCGTCGTCGTAGCGGCTGTGCAGGTCGTCAAACAGCTCGAAGTAATTGTCTTCCAGCGCCTGCTTGTCATAGAACACGCGGGGCCGGGCCCAGTCCTTGAGGTCGTCGGGCAGCGTTTCGAAAAAGGCGAACTCATCCAGCGCAAGCTTGGACTCGTTGCGCAGGCCGGGCGAGAACGCAAGGCGCAGGCCGGTGCGCAGGTAGTGGTCGATGGCGGTGTGTGCGGCCTGGGCGCCGGACACGTCGTCGTCGAAGCCGTTGTGGTGCAGCGTTGTGCAACCGCTGCGCAGGTGCCGGTAGGCGCACATGGCGGAGGTCAGCTCGGGCGGCAACACGATCATGGCCGACCAGTCGAACAGGGCGTTCTCGAGAAAGTCGTTGCGCACGCCTTTCTGGATGGGCGACAGGCCGCGGCCGTGGCTGTGCGCGTCGATCAGGCCCGGCATCAGCAGTTGCCGCCCATTGCCCAGCACCTGCGCCTCGGGAAAGCGCGCCAGGCTGGCCGGCGTGTCCGGCACGATCTCCAGCACACGGCCCTGGTCGATGACCACGGCCACGTTGTCCAGCACGCCTTCTTGCTTGAGACGGGAATCGATCAGTGCGTGTTTGGCTCTCAGAATCAACATGGAAGCTTCCTTTTCTCGGCTTTAGCGCGGCCGCTCGCTGATGACGGGTTGCAGGCCGGGTGCATCGGGGTTCAGGCCCACGCGCCTGACCACGGCCTCGAACTCCCGCCGGCTGACCTCGTCGATGAGGGTGGACGGTGTGCGCATGGTGTCGCTGGTGATGACGCCGCGCCGCATGTAGGAATACTTGCGCAGCGCCAGCGCGATCTGCGGCTGGAACTCGTAGCGGATGAGCGAGCAGTAGTGGTCGAACACGGCCGCGGCCTGAACGCGCTCGCCTTGCTTGAACAGCGCATGCACGCGCAGCAGGATCTCGGGGAAAGAGAATCCGGTCACGATGCCATCGGCACCGCGCTCGAGTTCTTCCATGAAGTGCGTGCCGCCCAGGCCGCTGAGGATCCTGACCGCGTCCCCGGTGAGAGCCCGCACGTCGCTGATCTTGGGGCCGACTGGCGGGTCTTCGCTGTTCAGGATGTGAACGGCGGCTTCCTGGTGCAGGCGCAGGACCAGCGTCGGGCTGACCTTGCTGCCGAACAGTTCGGGGAAGTCGTGGATGACCACCGGAATGCGGATCGCCGCGCTGACCTGCCGGAAGTAGCTGACCATCATGTCGTCGTCCACGCCGGCCAGCGGCGCGACGAACACGGCGTCGGCGCCCAGGTCTTCGGCCGTGCGGGCCTGCTCCACCGCGCTGGCCGTACCGAACGCACGCACACCGACCCAGACCGGAACGCTGCCTTCGGCATGGGCCACGACCGTTTCGATGACTCGCCGGCGCTCGAAGGAGGTCAGCTTGTGCAGTTCACCCATGACGCCGAGGATGGCCAGGCCATGGATGCCCGCCGACAGCTGGAAGTCCACCAGCCGGATCAGGCTGGGCAGGTCCAGTTCGCCGGTCTGCGTGAACGGGGTGGGACAAATGGAGAAGACACCTTCTGCTCTCATCATGGGGTGTCCTCGATCAACGGGGAATCACCACTGGTTTCTGCATGCGGGAGATCGCGCGCACCAGGGGCCAGAGAAGAATGAAATACATCAGGGCCGCTGCGATCAACGGCGTCTGGCTGTAGGTCTGCCCCTGCGCGATCTGCGCCGCACGCAACAACTCGGGCAATGCCACGGCCGAGGCGATCGAGGTCTGCTTGACGGCTTCCAGCGTGTTGCTGGCCAGGTCGGGAATCACGTTGCGCACGCCCTGCGGCACGATCACGAAGGCCATCGCCTGACGAGCGTTCAAACCGGTCGATCGGGCCGCTTCGTTCTGGCCGACGCCCACGGATTGCAGACCGGCGCGAAAGATCTCCGCAAAGTAGCCGCTGCTGTTGAGCACCAGCGCCAGCACGGTCGCCGAAAACTCGTCGAGCGGCACGTTCAGAAAAGGCAGGCCGTAGTAGATGAAGATCAGCAGCACCAGCGGAGGAAAGGCGCGGAAGAAATCGACGTACAGCAGGATCAGCCGGTTGATGATCTTGTGGCCCTGGTAGTACACGCAGGCGATCAGCAGGCCCAGCAGCGCCGAGACCGGCACGATCACGACGGCCAGCTTGAGGGTCAGCCACAGACCCTGGAGCAGCATCGGCCAGCTGGCCTCGAGCACTTCCAGGTTGAAGAAGGTTTCAATCAGGTTCATGGAAGTCCCGGCCTATTTCTTGATCGCGTAACGCTTTTCCAATGAGCGCGTGAAATGCACAAACGGAAAGAAGATCAGGCAGAACAAGACGGCCCCGGCGGTCAGCGCCGTGGGGTTGGCAATGGTCGACTGGACGTTGCTGGACACGTTCAGGAGTTCGGGCACTGCGATGACCGAGCCCAGGGTGGTGCCCTTGGTGATGCCGATGGCGCGATTGGTCAGGGGCGGAATGGCGATCCGGACCGCTTGCGGCAAGATGATGGAGAACAGCGTCTGCGTGAAGGTCATGCCCGACGAGCGCCCCGCCTCCCACTGGCCTGTCGGCACGGCGGCGATGCCGGCCCAGAAGATCTCTTCGGCGAAAGCCGCCAGCACCAGGCTGAGCGCCAGCACCGTGGCCGGCAACGGTTCGATCACGATGCCGAAGGCCGGCAGCGCAAAGAACGCCAGCACGATGATGACCAGTTGCGGAATCGCGCGGAAGATATCGACGAAGAGCACCATCAACAGGTTGACGGGCCGCAGGCCGTAGCTGCGGATCACCGCCAGCGCCAGGCCCAGCAGCGTGCCGCAGACCACCGTCAGCACCGCCATCTGCAGCGTCACCCAGAAACCCTGCAGGATCGCCGGCAGGTGCGGGCTGATCAGTGGCCAGTTGAAGAAGTAATAGAAGATCTTTTCCATGGCGGGCTCAGTTCAGCCGGCTCAGGAATTCCTGAATCCGTTTGTGGCGGGGCTTGATGAGGATTTCTTCCGGCGTGCCCTGGTCCAGGATCACGCCCGAGACCATGCACCCCACGCCGTCGCCGACTTCGCGCCCGAACTGCAACGCGTGCGTGACGATGACCATGGTCATGCCCGCGTCGCGGGTGCGCATCATCACGTTCAGGACCTCGCCGACGAGTTCCGGGTCCAGCCCGGAAGTGGGTTCGTCGAACAGCATGACCTTGGGTTCCAGCGCCAGGGCGCGGGCGATGCCCACGCGCTGCTGCTGGCCACCGGACAACTGGCTCGGGTGATGGTCCATGCGCTCGGCCAGCCCGACCTGTTCGAGGTGCTTGCGACCCAGCGCGTCGGCCTGCGCCTTGGGCATCTTCTTGACCTTACGCAGGGCCAGCGTGACATTGGCCAGTGCGGACATGTGCGGGTAGAGATGGATGCCCTGGAACACCATGCCGATGTTCTGGCGGACCTGGTTCAGGTCCGTCTTGGGATGCGTGATCTCCGTGCCGGCCACCATGATGG
>JBBKVU010000581.1:0-6977 GCA_037968595.1 Comamonas sp. | reverse complement strand
TTCGGCGCGCAGCGCCTGCGACAGCCCGCGCAGGCCGAACTTGCTGGCGGTGTAGGCCGCCGCATACGGCGCGGGAATCCAGCCGCCCACGGAGATCAGATTGATCAGCGTGCCGCGTCCGCGCGCGCGGAAGTGGCGCAGCGCGACATGGGCACCCTGCAGATGGCCTATGAGATTGGCTTCGACCACGCGGCGGTGGGCGGCCAGCGGCGTTTCGTCAAAGCGCCCTATGGCGCCGACTCCCACGCCGTTGACCCAGACATCGATATGGCCGTGCAGGCCCAGCGCCGCCTCGGCCAGGCGCTCGACGGCTTCGGCATCGGTCACATCGGTGGGCACGACCAGCGTCGAAGCCGCGCCCGCGGAGCGGCAGGCCGTGGCCACGGGCGCGAGCGTGTCCACATCGCGCGCCGCCAGCACCAGGCGTGCACCGCGACCGGCAAAGGCCAGCGCGGTTGCATGGCCTATGCCGCTGGAAGCCCCGGTGATCACCACCACCAGGTCCTTGGGCTGGGCGGCGCTGCCCGCGTGTTGATCGGGCGAAATTGTTTCTGGCTGTCCCATCGCGCTCAGCCCTTGCCCTGCGCAGCGGGAGTGATCACGCCGCAGGCAATGCGTCCGCCCGAGTTGCCGGCGGGGTTGGTGGCGTAATCGTCCTCGCGCTCATGCACCACCAGCGCGCGGCCCATGACCGAGGTCTTGCCGGCCTGCAGCGTCACATGCGGATTGGTGAAGCGCAGGCTGCCCTGGCGGTCGGCGCCGACAAGGATGTTGGGCGCTTCGCCCGCATGGGCTTCGTGCGCCGACTGGCCGGGCCGGCCATGCTTGCCGGTCATGAAGGGGTCGAAGTGTCCGCCGGTCGCGCCGAAGGCAATGGTCTGGCCGCTGGGATCGGGGCCGGGCGCACAGGCACCGTTGGCGTGGATGTGGAAGCCATGCGGGCCGGGCGTCATGTCCTGGACCTGAATCTCGATTTCCACGCCGCCGCCGCCCGGCAGTTCGCGCAGCATGGCATTGCCCGCAGGCGCGCCACTGGCGGTGACCAGGGCAACGCGTGCCGCCGGCGCCTGCTTGTCGTGGCCGCTGCTTGCGGCGCAGCCGGTGAGGAACAGCGCGAGCGCGGAAAGCACGGCGGTGCTGGCGGGAATCAGGGGACGGTGGTTCATGGCGGCAGTTTCCTTGAGGTGTCGATAGTCAGGCGCGGGCGGCGGCTCGCCGCTGTACGCCACAGCGCTCTATCCTCCGTCGCCACGCGCCATCCTTGGCAGGCGCATTTCTTGATCAGTTGTAGGACGCCGGCTGCCATCGCGCAGCTGCCGCTTGCCCCTCTGTCGTCGCCATCTGGAAAAACTGGCTGGGCGTCTGCCCGAAGTGCTTGCGAAACATGGTCGTGAACGCGCTCGGGCTGTCGTAGCCCAGGGCCAGCGCGATGTCGATGACCTTGTCGCCGCCGGCAAGCAGCTCCAGGGCGCGCAGCAGCCGCGCCTGCTGGCGCCAGCGGCCAAACGTCATTCCGGTCTGGGCGGCAAACAGCCGCTGTATGGTCTTGCCGTCAATGGCCTCCTGCGCGGCCCAGTCGGCCAGCGTCGAGGTGTCGTCAAGCCGCAGCTGCAGGCGCCGGCAGATGCGCAGCACGCGCGGATCGGTGGGCATGGGCAGGTGCAGCGGCAGCACGGGCAGGGCGTGCAGCTCGTCAAGCAGCAGGCGCAGCAGGCGCGCATCGCGCGAATCGGGCGGCGAAGGCGGCTGCACATCGACCGCCGCGCGTATCAGCTCGCGCAGCAGCGGCGAGATGCCCACGACCTGGCAGCTGCCGAACAGCTGCGGCGCGGCATCGCGCTGCACGAACAGGCTGCGCATCTGCACTTCGCCTATGCAGCGCAGCGAATGCGTCATGCCCGCGGGCATCCACAGCCCGCGGCTGGGCGGCACGGTCCATTGGCCGGCCTCGGCATGCACCACCATCACGCCCTGCAAGGCATGCAGCAGCTGGTGCTTGCCGTGGGCATGGGGCGGAATGACCCAGCCCGCGGGGTAGTCGGTGGCGCGGCAGGTCACGGGCGCAGCGCTGTCTTCCACCTGGGCCAGGGCCTGGGTGTGGGGCGTGGTTTCGGGTGTGTGGCGCATGTCCCTTTTGCGATGGTTGAGCACCAAATGGCGCAAGACAGACTTTAGCGCGATTCCTACAATCAGCCGCTTGCGCGCACCGATTGCCCGGCCCTTTCTGCGGGGCGAGGTCGCCATTTCGCAAGGTTTGTGTTCCATGTCTCTTTCCAGCGCCGCTGTGGCGGTCGATGCACCGCCGCATTCCCCGCCTTCCGGCTTCGCCTACCGCATCGTCGGTGCCGCGGCCTTCGCCCATCTGCTCAACGACCTGATCCAGGCGCTGCTGCCGTCGATCTACCCGATGCTCAAGACCGATTTCTCGCTGAGCTTCGCGCAGATCGGCTGGATCGCGCTGGCCTACCAGATCACGGCTTCGCTGCTCCAGCCATGGATAGGCCTGTATACCGACAAGCATCCCAAGCCCTACCTGCTGCCGGCCGGCATGACCGTGACGCTGATCGGCATCGCGCTGCTGGCGACCGCCGGCAGCTATCCCATGCTGCTGGTCGCGGCCTGCGTGGTCGGCGTGGGCTCGGCCACCTTCCACCCCGAGGCTTCGCGCGTGGCGCGCATGGCCTCGGGCGGGCGCTTCGGCACGGCGCAGTCCACCTTTCAGGTGGGCGGCAACACCGGCTCGGCCATAGGCCCGCTGCTGGCCGCGGCCATTGTCGTGCCGTTCGGGCAGTCGGCGATTGCCTGGTTCATGCTGGTGGCGATGCTTGCCATCTGGGTGCTGTGGCGCATCACCGGCTGGACGCTGCGCCACGGCCAGGCCCAGGCAAAGAGCATGGCGCGCCACCACGCCAAGGGCCTTGAGCGCCCCGAAGTGATTCGCGCCATGGTGGTCATCGCCATCCTGATGTTCGCCAAGTTCGTCTATATCTCGGCCTTCACCAACTACTTCACCTTCTATCTGATCGAGCGCTTCGGCACCAGCGTGCGCGAAAGCCAGCTTTATCTGTTCGTGTTTCTCGCCGCCGTCGCGCTGGGCACGTTTGCCGGCGGTCCGGTCGGCGACCGCATAGGCCGCAAGGCCGTGATCTGGGTGTCGTTCTTGGGCGTGGCGCCGTTCGCGCTGGCGCTGCCGCACGCCGATCTGTTCTGGACCGCGGTGCTGGCCGTGGTGATCGGCCTGGTGATGTCGTCGGCCTTCGCGGCGCTGGTGGTCTACGCCCAGGAGGCCGTGCCCGGCCGCGTGGGCATGGTCTCGGGAATCATGTTCGGCCTGATGTTCGGCATTGCCGGCATGGCCGCTGCCGGGCTGGGCCAGCTGGCGGACGTGCACGGCATCGCCTGGGTCTACCAGCAATGCGCGTATCTGCCGCTGTTGGGACTGGTGACGGCGTTTTTGCCCAGGACCGGGGGCAAGCACTAGGGGCCAAGGCCTGGCGCCTGGCGCCTGGCGCCTGGCGCCTGGCTTCGGGTCGAGACGCCCTTCGACAGGGCGAACGGCCATTCGCTATTTGTGCTGAGTCTGGCTAGCCGGCCGCGTCTAAGGATGAACGGCCTGTGCTCCATCCATGAGGTCAGGCCTTAAATCCCGTTCGTCCTGAGCCTGCCTGGCCGCCCGCGCATCAACTTCTTGCCTTGCCCCCCACAGCGCGCCTGGCCGGGCGCTGCAGCGACTCCGAGCGGTAGGCGCGAATCACGTCCAGCATCGAGTACAGCAGCGGCGAGCGCTCGTTCTTCAGATAGAAGCAGTGCAGGTCCATGTAGGCATCGGGGCTGGCCTGCAGGGGGACGTAACGCACGCCGGGAAACTTCACATTGGTCATCGAGGTCGGCACCAGCGCCACCTCGGTGCCTATGGCGGTGAGCAGCGTAGACATGATGACGTCGCTGGCCGCGGGCGCGAAATGCGGCTCGAAGCCATGGCGGTGGCACATCTCGACCAGGCGCGCGGCTTCCATGGGCGCATTGCCTATGCGCAGGGTTTCGGTGCGCAGCTGCGTCAGCTCCACCGACTTGAGGCCGGCCAGCCGGTGGTTTTCATTGACCGCCACCACCAGCGGCTCGCGCGCCACCAGCTCGATCTCTATGTCCGCGTCGTTGGGCAGCAGGCGCTCGAAGACGATGGTCACCCGGCCCTGGCGCAGCGCCGACACCTGGGCCGGCGACTGGGCGTAATGCAGCTGGATCTCGACATCGGGGTGGCGGGCGCGAAAGCGGTTGAGCACGTCGGGCACGGCGCCAAAGGTGGCCGAGCCGTAGATGCCCACATCCAGCCGGCCCAGCTGGCCCAGGCCCGAGCGGCGCGCGCGCTCGGCGGCCGACTCCACCATGCCGAAGACCGCGCGCGCGTCGCGCAGCAGCGTCTCGCCGGCATCGGTCAGCGCCATGCCGCGCGGCGTGCGCGTGAACAGCTCCACGCCCAACTCCTCCTCCAGCGCCTTGATGTGGCGCGTGAGCGGCGGCTGCGAAAGGTGCAGGCGTTCGGCGGCGCGGCGCAGATGGCGTTCCTCGGCCACGGTGACGAAATAGTGCAGCTGTCTGAGGTCCATGACGTCCTAAACAAAAAGGTATCAGCAAACGCCATTCTGAAACAACTCTTGCCATGCGTGCAGCATTCCCCGCCTGCCCGTCCAGACATCAAAAAGCGCGGGTTTCCCCCAGGATCAGGCCTGTCGCAGCTGGTGGGCGGCTGAAAACATAAGAAACAAAAAGGTATCAAGAACAACTAAATAAGAAATAGAAGTTTTGCGCATACGGTTTCAGAATTGCAGCATGCGCCAGCCTTGAAAAGGGACTGACGCTGACAAGAGGGCCCGGCCATGCATGGGCCCCAAAAGGAGACAGCAAGGACTCGTGACGATGCGCGCGACAGAGGCTGCCTGAAATGTTCTACCTGCGGCTGGGCGTCCATGCCCGCTCGCGCATCCAAGGAATCACATGAAGAAGTTCTTCCACGGCGCCATTGCAATCGCCATCGCGCTCACGGTCTCGGGCGTCTCGGCACGCGAATTCCGCTCCTCGGACAACCAGCCCACGGATTACCCCACGGTCGAGGCGGTGCGCTCCATGGCCAAGGCGCTCAAGGAGCAGTCGGGCGGCAAGCACGGCATCAAGGTGTTTGCCAACGCCGTGCTGGGCGCCGAGCGCGACACCATAGAGCAGCTGAAGATCGGCGGCCTGGACATGATGCGCATCAACGTCGCGGTGCTCAACAACATCGTTCCCGAGACGATTGCGATCTCGCTGCCCTTCGTCTTCCAGTCGACCAACCACATGCGCCAGACGCTGGACGGCCCCATAGGCCAGGAAGTGCTGGACGCGATGGCCGCCCAGGGAATGATCGGTCTGGCCTACTACGACAGCGGCGCGCGCTCGCTCTACACCGCCAAGCGCCCGATCAAGAGCTTTGCCGACGTCAAGGGCATGAAGGTGCGGGTGCAGCAGTCCGATCTGTTTGTCGCCATGATCGAGGCCATGGGCGCCAACCCCACGCCCATGCCCTACGGCGAGGTCTATACCGCGCTCAAGACCGGCATTGTCGACGGCGCCGAGAACAACTGGCCGTCGTATGAATCCTCGCGCCACTTCGAGGCTGCGAAGTACTACAACGTCACCGAGCATTCGATGGTTCCCGAAGTGCTGGTGTTCTCGAAGAAGATCTGGGACACGCTGCCCAAGGAAGACCAGGCGCTGATACGCAAGACCGCCAAGGAATCGGTGCCCGTGATGCGCAAGCTCTGGGACGAGCGCGAAGCCAAGTCGCGCAAGATTGCCGAAGCCGGCGGCACGCAGGTGATTGCCATCACCGACAAGAAGCCGTTTGTCGATGCAATGGCACCGGTCTACGCCAAGTTCGCGAACACGCCCAAGCTGCAGGACTTGGTCAAGCGCATCCGCGAGTCGGCCAAGTAAGACCACGTCAGGTACTTCACCATGAATGTCCTGATCCATGGGGGCGGCGCGGCCGCGCCCCAGCCGGCCGCACCCCGGCGCCTGACGCGCATCAACGCGCCGCTGGCCAAGGCCTGCATGATCGCCAGCGTCGCCGGCCTGCTGTTCATCGTCGTCATCGTGTTCTGGCAGGTGTTCGGGCGCTATGTGCTCAACAGCTCGCCGACCTGGACCGAGAGCCTGTCGCTGATCATCGTGCTTTACGTCACGCTGCTGGGCGCGGCCGTGGGCGTGCGCGATGCCGGCCATATCGGCCTGGAGTCGCTGCTGGTGCTGGCGCCCGACAAACTGCGCCAGCGCATAGAGTTCGTGATCCACGCGCTGGTCGCCCTCTTTGGCGCGGCCATGGTCTACAACGGCCTGATGCTGGGCGAGTCGGTGATCAGCTACAAGATCCCGAATCTGGCCCTGCCCGAGGCGGTGCGCTATGCACCGCTGGTGCTGTCCGGCCTGCTGATCATCCTGTTTTCCATAGAACACATCGTGGCGCTGATTGACGGCACGGAAGTGGAGCCCTCATGGCACTGACCATTCTCTGCATTGCATTCTTCGGCCTGCTGGTGTTGGGCGTGCCCGTGGCGTTTGCCATCGGCCTGGCGTCCATCGTCACCATCCTCTACGAGGGCCTGCCCATAGGCGTGCTGTTCCAGCAAATGATGTCCGGAATGAACATCTTCTCCTTCCTGGCAATCCCGTTTTTCGTGTTCAGCGGCGAGCTGATGCTCTATGGCGGCGTGGCCGACAAGATCGTGCGCCTGGCCAACAGCGTCGCCGGCCATGTGCGCGGCGGCCTGGGAATGTCCAACGTCGTCGCCTGCACGCTGTTCGGCGGCGTCTGCGGCTCGGCCGTGGCCGATGTCTCGGCCATGGGCTCGGTGATGATTCCGGCGATGAAGAAGGAGGGCTACCACGCCGACTACGCGGTCAACGTGACGACGCACGCGGCCCTGGTCGGCGCGCTCATGCCC
>JBBKVU010000580.1:0-2962 GCA_037968595.1 Comamonas sp. | reverse complement strand
CCGTGGCGCCGCGGAAGTCGCGGCCCTGCCAGGTGCTGCCGGCCCATTCGCCGGCGCGCACCATGCGGTCGAGCTGCGGCAGCTGGCGCGTGAGCGCCAGCATCAGGGCCACGGCATGCTCGGCCACGGCGCCAATGCCGGCGCCGGGTGCCACGGCCACGGCAATGCCGTGTGCGCGCGCCGCCTCCAGGTCCACACTGTCCACGCCGGCGCCGTTCTTGGCGACGATGCGCAGCTGCGGCGACGCTGTCAGCACACGCTCGGTGATCGGCGGGGAGCCGCGCAGCACGATGGCCTGGGCGCCGGTCTCGGCCAGGCGTGCGGCCAGTGCGTCTTCGGTGAGGCTGCCGGGCAGAAAATGCAACTGGCCGCCGGCCTGCTCAATGATGCGTTGCGCGGGCTCGGCCCAGTGTGACGCGGTGACGAGAACGTGGAAGTGTGGGGACATGGATGCGAAGCTCAGTCGATGCGGATGCCTGCCGATTGGATCACCTTGCCGTAGCGACCCAATTCGTCAGTGGTGAAGCTGGCCAGCTCCTGGGGCGAGCCGGCCCGGGTGCGCACGCCTAGCAGGGCGAATTTCTCCTGCACCTCGGGCAGCTTGAGCACCTGGGTGAGCGAGGCGTTCAGGCGCGTCAGCACTTCCTTGCCGGTCTTGGCCGGGGCGTACAGCGCATACCAGGCGTTGACCTCGAAGCCCGGATAGCCGGCCTCGGCGAAAGTGGGCACATCCTGCAACTCGGGCAGACGTGATGCCGAAGCCACGGCCAGGGCGCGCACCTTGCCGCTCTTGAGCAGCGGCGAGGCGCTGGTCAAGGTGTCCATGATCATGTCGAGCCGCCCGCCCATCAGGTCCATGGTGTGGGCATTGCCGCCTTTGTAGGGCACATGGTTGATCTGCACCTGGGCGCGCTGCTTGAACAGCTCGGCGCCCAGGTGCAGCGGCGAGCCGTTGCCGGAGGAGCCGTAGTTGAGCTGGCCCGGCTGCTTGCGCGCCGCCTCCACCAGGGACTTCAGGTTGGTGTAGGGCGAGTCCTGGGCCACGACCAGGACCAGGGGTACCACGCCTATCATGCCGATGGGCGCGAAGTCGGCCACCGCGTCGTAGCCGGGGCGGGCGTACAGATGCGGGCTGACGGCATGGCTGGCCAGCGAGCCCAGCACCAGGGTATAGCCGTCGGCCTGTGCCTTGGCTGCTATCGCGGTGCCTATGGTGGTGCCCGCGCCGGGCCGGTTGTCGATGACCACGGGCTGCTTGAGGTTCTCGCCCATCTTCAGGCCGATCAGCCGCGCCACCGCGTCGTTGGCGCCTCCGGCGGGATAGGGTACGAGCAGAGTGACCGGCTTGGCGGGGTAGGCGCTTTCGGCGTGGGCCAGCGGCGCGCCCAGCGGGCAGGCCAGGGCTGCGGCGCACAGCAGCAGGCCACGGCGGCTCAGTCGGGAAGAGTTGGAAGAATTCATGGTGCTTGTCTCCGGTTGTAATTGCTCTTGCGGCATGGGGCGGTTCCCCGGGTGCGCAGAGCCCCGCTCCATGCTGCGGGCCCTGCGTTGGATCTCGGTCTTTTCTGTGGTCTTGACTTGCTCGTTGCGTCAGGCAGGGGTGGGCGGGCCGTATCGCTGCGGCCGCCGGCTCAGGCGTCCAGCCCTCCCTGGCAGACGTACTTGGTGTGCAGGTAGTCGTCCAGGCCGTGGGTCGAGCCTTCACGGCCATAGCCCGAATCCTTGACGCCGCCAAAAGGCGCGGCCTCGGCGGCCAGCGCGCCTTCGTTGATGCCGACAATGCCGGTCTCGAGCGCATCGGCCACGCGCCAGATGCGGCGCGCGTCGCGCGAATAGAAATACGCGGCCAGGCCGAAAGGCGTGTCGTTGGCCGCGACAATGACTTCAGCCTCGTCGCTGAAGCGCGTCAGCGGCGCAACCGGACCGAAGGTTTCCTCGCAGGCGCAGGCCATGCTCGCATCGGCGTCGGCCAGCACCGTGGGCGCGAAGTAGTTGGCGCCCAATGCGGGCAGGCGCGTGCCGCCGGTGAGAATGCGCGCGCCGCGCGCCACCGCGTCCTGCACATGGCGCTCTATCTTCTCGACCGCGCGGTCGTTGATCATCGGCCCGATCTGCGAGGCCGGATTGCTGGCCGGCCCCACCTGCAGCGCGGCGACGCGCGCCACCAGCAGTTCGGCAAAGCGCTCGTGCACCGAGGCATGCACGAACACCCGGTTGGGGCAGACGCAGGTCTGGCCGCCATTGCGGAACTTGGCCTGCATCAGGCCCTCGACCGCGGCTTCCAGGTCGGCGTCTTCAAACACGATGAACGGCGCATTGCCGCCAAGTTCCAGCGACAGCTTCTTGAGCGTGTCGGCCGAGCGCCGCGCCAGGTGCTTGCCCACGGGCGTGGAGCCGGTGAAGGTGATCTTGCGCACGCGCGCGTCATCAAGCCACACGTCGACGACTTCGGGAGTACGTTCGCGCGAGGCGCTGACGATGTTCAGCACGCCGGGCGGAACGCCCGCCTCCTGGGCCAGCGCGACCAGCGCCAGCGAGGTCAGCGGCGTGTCCTCGGCGGGCTTGCAGACCACGGTGCAGCCCGCGGCAAGTGCCGGGGCAATCTTGCGCGCGATCATCGCCGCGGGAAAGTTCCAGGGCGTGATGGCCGCGACCACGCCGACCGGCTCGCGCAGCGCAAACATGCGCCGGCCGGGCACGGGCGCGGGAATCACTTCGCCGTTGGCGCGCGTCGCCTCCTCGGCAAACCATTCGATGTAGCTGGCCGCATAGGCGACCTCGCCCCGGCCTTCGGCCAGCGGTTTGCCCTGCTCGCGCGAGATCAGCCGGCCCAGGTCTTCCTGGTGGGCCAGCACCAGATCGTTCCAGCGCTTGAGAATCTGCGCGCGCTGCTTGGCCGGCGTCCTGCGCCACGCGGGAAAGGCAGCGTGCGCGGCGTCGACGGCGGCGCGCGCGTCGGCGG
>JBBKVU010000579.1:0-3562 GCA_037968595.1 Comamonas sp. | reverse complement strand
CGAGGCGCTCGGCGCCATTGGCGGCCGCGGTGCACAGCCGCCAGGCATCGGTAGGCGTGCTGCTGACCGGGGCGCTGGTGCCTGCGGCCCATGCGGGCAGCGACAACAAGCCGCATGCGGCAAGGGCGGCAAGGGCGGCAAGCGCGCGCGCGTTCAGTGCGTGCATCGCGTTCATTCGCCGGGCTGCTTGCGCAGTACGAAAGAAAGGGCGAGTGGAGGGTTTTCCTGAGTCCATGTTCCGCGAATTTCCTTGCCGCAGCTGTCTGCCACCACCTGGCCAATCCAAGTGGCGCTGATATTTGTACCGTTGATCGATTCCTCGAGCGTGAAGTCGCCCTGGTCGACATCGCCGGCGAGCAGCGCTTCGCTGCCCGCGCGTTGTACCCGGCCGCGCACGCTGGCCGCGAGTTCGGGGTGGGGAATGAGTTCGAGACGGGCCGTGATGAGCGTCGTCGGCGGCGCATCGGGCGCCGGCGTGAATTCCGCATTCCAGCGGCCGAGCAGCGTCTGGTGGCTGGCCTCGGTGGCATCTATGCAGGGCGCCGGCTGGGCAAAGGCGCTGGCGGCAAGCCACAGCAGGGCGGTTGCCGCGCCGCAGCGCAGAAAGGGAGAGCGGGACAAAGGCATGGCAGTCGGAATCAGGGGTCAGGGCGCAGGCGCCTGCGCGGCGGCCTTGCGGGCAAATTCGGCGCGCAGCTGGCGCAGCTTCTCGCGTGGATCTTCGCGCGCGGTGGCTTGATCCAGCCCCATCTCCTTGATGAAGCGGCTGGGCATGGCGGCGACCATTTCGCGGCCTTTCTTGCGGCGCTTGGTCCAGCTCACGGCCAGGCTGCGCTGGGCGCGGGTGATGCCCACATACATCAGCCGGCGCTCTTCCTGCAGGCGCTGGGCGACTTCGTCGCTGACCTTTTCCTGGCGGCCGTTGTCGTCGTCGAGCTTGAACGGCAGCATGCCTTCGGTCACGCCGACCAGCATCACATGCGGCCACTCGAGGCCCTTGGAGGCATGCAGCGTCGACAGGATCACCATGTCCTGCTCCTTTTCGCGCTCGCTGATGGTCGACAGCAGCGCGATGGTCTGTGAGACCTCGAGCAGACTTTTCTTCTCGCTGGTGATGGTGCTGCCGCTGGTGTCGTCGACCTGACCGCCGGCGCGCTGCGCCATCCAGTCGCAGAACTCAAGCACATTGCTCCAGCGCGCGGCGGCAACGGTCTCGCTGTCCTCGCTGTCGTAGATGTGCTTCTCGTAGTCGATTTCCTTGAGCCAGTCGGCCAGGAAGGCGCGCGAGTCCTCGGCGCCCAGCGTGTGGCGGGCGCGGTATTCGAGGTCGTTCACATAGCGGCCGAACTCCATCACGCTGTCGTGCGCCTTGGTCGGCAGCACGGCGTGCAGCATGTGGCTGAACAGCGCGCCGAACATGCTGAGCTTGTGCTGGGTCGAGAACTCGCCGAGCTTGCCCAGCGTGGTGTGGCCTATGCCGCGCTTGGGCGAAGTGATGGCGCGCAGGAACGCCGGGTCATCGTCGTTGTTGATCCACAGCCGGAACCAGGCGCACAGGTCCTTGACTTCGGCGCGGTCGAAGAAGCTGGTGCCGCCCGAGACCTTGTAGGGAATCGCGGCCTTGCGCAGCGCCTTCTCGAACGGCTTGGCCTGGTGGTTGGCGCGGTAGAGGATGGCGAAGTCCTTCCAGGCCGGCGGCGGGTTGCTGGCCGCGCGCAGGGTCTGGATGCGGGCCACGGCGCGCTCGGCCTCGTGCTCCTCGGAGTCGGCATCGACCACGCGCACCGGATCGCCTTCGCCCAGCTCGGAAAACAAGGTCTTGGGATACAGCTTGGGATTGGGCTGGATCACGTTGTTGGCGGCGCGCAGGATGGCGCTGGTCGAACGGTAGTTCTGCTCGAGCTTGATCACCTTGAGCTGCGGGTAGTCGAGCGGCAGCTTCTTGAGGTTGTCTAGCGTCGCGCCGCGCCAGCCGTAGATCGACTGGTCGTCATCGCCCACGGCGGTGATATGGCCGCGCACGCCTATCAGCAGCTTGAGCAGCTCGTACAGCGTGGCGAGGGTCTCCTGGTACTCGTCGACCAGCACATGGCCCAGCAGCTTTTGCCATTTCTCGCGCACTTCGGGATGGTCGCGCAGCAGGCGCAGCGGCATGCCTATCAGGTCGTCGAAGTCCACGCTCTGGTAGGCCGTGAGGCGTTCCTCGTAGCGCGCCATCAGCAGCGCGATGCTGCGCTCGCTGTCGTCCTGGGCCATGGCCAGCGCCGAGCGGCTGTCGTAGCCCATGTTCTTCCACTTGCTGATGGTCCACTGCCACTGGCGCGCGGTCGCCACGTCGGTGGTGCCGCCGGCCGCGTCCTTGAGGATGCCGACCACATCGTCGGAGTCGAGAATGCTGAACTGGGGCTTGAGGCCCAGCGCCTGGCCGTCCTCGCGCACCATCTTCACGCCCAGCGCGTGAAACGTGCAGATCAGCACGTCCTTGGCGGCGCGGCCTATCAGGCCCTTGGCACGCTCGCGCATTTCAGCCGCGGCCTTGTTGGTGAAGGTGATCGCGGCAATGCGCTTGGGATGCAGGCCGGTGTCGATCAGCCGGCCTATCTTGTGCGTGATCACGCGCGTCTTGCCCGATCCCGCGCCCGCAAGCACCAGGCACGGGCCTTCGGTGTAGTGGACCGCTTGAAGCTGGGCAAGATTGAGACCGGCGGACATAGGCAGGGGAATGGACAGGCGTGAGGAAAAAGGGGAAAGGGGCGGGGCACGGCAAGGCGTGCTCGCCGTCGAGCATTGCGCATGATACTGGGCCGAAGCCAGGATTGGTGTTGCACTGCAGCATGCCCGCGAGGGCCGCAGGTATGTCACAGGCGTAACAGTTCGTGCCAAACTGCGGGGCTATGGCCGGCGTGCCGCCGGCGCCTTCATGATTGCCTGTCGCCATGCTGTCTGTTCTGCTGGTCACTTCCCCGTTCTTCGCGCTGGTGCTGTGTGGCTTTGTCGCCACCCGCCGCGGCATCCTGCCGCTGTCGGCCATTGCCGGCCTGAACAGCTTCGTGCTGTATTTCGCGCTGCCCTGCATGCTTTACCGCTTTGGCGCGCGCACGCCGATCGCCCAGCTGCTCGACCCGGCGGTTGCCGGTGTCTATCTGGTCAGCGGCCTGGTGCTGGTCGGTGCGGTCGTGGCGCTCACGCGCCGGCGCCTGGGCTGGAACGACGCCGCCTTTGGCGCGCTGGTCGCGGCCTTTCCCAATACGGGCTTCATGGGCGTGCCGCTGCTGGTCGCCTTGCTGGGCGCGCACAGCGCCGGTCCGGTGATATTGAGCATGGCGCTCGACATGCTGGTCACTACCTCGCTGTGCATTGCGCTGTCGCGCCTGGGCATGCCGGGCGGCGCGGGCGTGGCGCTGCGCAACGCGCTCAAGGGCATGGCCGCCAACCCCATGCCCTGGGCCATCGCGCTGGGTGCGCTGGCGTCCTGGGCGCAATGGACGCTGCCCGCGCCTGTCGAGCAGACGCTGGCCATGCTGGGCGACGCGGCTTCGCCGGTGGCGCTGTTCACGATCGG
>JBBKVU010000578.1:0-27700 GCA_037968595.1 Comamonas sp. | reverse complement strand
GCGCCGGCCAGACCCAGGGCGGTGGCCAGCAGCGTGCGGCGCGAAGGAGCGGAAGTGTTCAGGTGAAAGTCTGTCATGGCAAACACGGAAATAGATGGAAAACGGGAAACGCCGCGGCTCAGCGCAGCGCCATGAGGGTCAGCGCCAGCGCCTGGGCGCGGGGCACGAAGGTGGTGAGATCGCAGAACTCGCGATCGCTATGGGCATAGCCGCCCACGGGACCGAGGGCGCACAGGCTGGGAATGCCCATGTCGGAGGTGATGCCGCTGTCCGCGGCGCCGCCCGTGCTTTCGGCCTGTACCGCAAAGCCGACACGCTCAGCACTGCGCTGGTAGCACTCCAGGATATGCTCCGGAGTGCGCGCCATCGGCAGCGCGCCGCGCGACTCCAGGATGCGCCCGCTGGTACGCGGCAGCGACTCCTCTTCGATGATGGCCTGGATGCGCGCCATCACGCCCTGCAGATCGTTGTCCGCGGTGTAGCGCAGGTCGGCATGCGCGGTGGCAAGCGGCGCCACCACGTTGGAGGCCATTCCGCCCTGCACGAAACCGACGTTGACGGTGATGCCGGGCTCGCAGCCGTTAAGCGCATGCAGCGCCAGGATCTTGCGCGCCAGCGCATCGATGGCGCTGGCCCCTTGCGCGGGGTTGATGCCCGCATGCGCAGCCACGCCCTGGACTTCGAAATCAATGCGGAACGAGCCCTTGCGCTCGTTCACCACGTTGCCGCTGATGCGCCCGGGCTCGGCGTTGAGCACGGCACGCGCGCCCTGCACATGCTTGCGTATCACATGGCGGCAGGCGGGCGAGCCCACTTCCTCGTCGCAGGTGAAAAGCAGGTGCACCGGGCTGGCATTGCCGCCGAAGCGCGCCAGGGCCTCGGCCACGAAGACGTTCATCACCAGGCCGGACTTCATGTCGGCCACGCCCGGGCCATAGGCCTTGCCGTCTTCGACGCGCCAGGGCCGCTGCGCGGCCGTGCCCAGCGGGAACACGGTGTCCATGTGGCCCATGAGCTGCAGGTGGCCGCTGGCTGCCGCGTTGCTGCCGGGTATCCGGGCCAGCAGGCATTCGCCCCAGCCGGGCTCGGCCAGCGTCTGCACGGCAATGCCCGCGGATTCGAGCCGGCCGCGCAGCACGGCTGCGACCTCGAGCACGCCGGCCTCGTGGCCGCTGCCGCTGTCGATGTTGACGATACGGGCCAGCAGCTCGGTCATCTCCTGCTGCTGCGAGGCCAGCCAGTCAAGCACGGCCTGGCTGGATGGCGATAGGGGGGCAGAGTCTCCTGGGATCGGTGAATCCAGGGGCGATGGGGAAGTTGTCGGGAAACTCATGGAAGCGGGATCTGAAGAGAGGGCGCTATTATTTCCTGTTTCGCCCCACTCATCGAGCAACTCCCCATCGCCTGGGCCAGCGGTACGGCGCCGGCTACTGCGCCCTGGAGGAGGGCGCACGCAGCAGTCGCAGGCCGTTGGCCACCACCAGCAGGCTGGCGCCCATGTCCGCGAACACCGCCATCCACATGGTGGCACTGCCGAACACCGCCAGCACAAAGAAGGCCGCCTTGATGGCCAGCGCCAGGGTGATGTTCTGCCACAGGATGGAATGCGTCCTGCGGCTGAGCTCTATCGTCTCGGCGATGCGGCCCAGGTTGTCGTTCATGATCACCACGTCGGCGGCTTCCACCGCCGTGTCGGTTCCGGCTCCGCCCATGGCAAAGCCTATGTCGGCCCGCGCCAGCGCCGGTGCGTCGTTGATGCCGTCGCCCGTCATGGCCGTGGGTCCGTAGCGCGCGCGCATTTCCTCGATGGCCGAGAGCTTGTCCTGCGGCAGCAGGCCGCCGCGTGCATCGGCGATGCCCGCCTCGCGGGCCACGGCCTGGGCGGTGGCGGTGTTGTCGCCCGTCAGCATGACCGGGGTGACGCCCAGGCGCTTGAGTTGCGCCACCGCCGCCACCGAACTGGGCTTGATCGTGTCGGCCACGGCAAACAGTCCGACAACGCCGCTGTCGTCGGCCAGCAGCGTCACGGTGCGGCCCTGGGCTTCATGCGCCAGCAGTTCTGCTTCCAGCTGCGCGTCGGACTGGTTGCGCTCGCGGATCAGGCGGTGATTGGCCAGAACCATCATCCTGCCGTCCACGGAGCCTTGCACGCCACGACCCAGCAAGGCCGTGAATCCCTCGACCTCCGCTGCCTGGCCCGCTATGCCCAGCGCAATCGACTTGGAAACCGGGTGGTCGGAGCGTGCCGCCAGGCTCTTGGCCCAACGCCGCACCTGTGCCTGGTTGGCCTGGCCCCAGACCCTGGATGCCACCAGCTGGGGCTTGCCCTCAGTCAGGGTGCCGGTCTTGTCCAGTGCCACGGCCTTGAGCAGGCGGGCGTTTTCCAAGTAGGTGCCGCCCTTGATCAGGATGCCGCGGCGCGCCGCCGCCGCCAGGCCGCTGACCACGGACACCGGTGTGGAGATCACCAGCGCGCAGGGGCAGGCAATCACCAGCAGCACCAGGGCTTTGTAGATCGCGGTCAGCCATTCCCAGTCGAGCAGCAGCGGAGGAAGCACGGCAACCGCCAGTGCCATGGCAAAGACGGCGGGCGTATAGACCGCCGCAAAGCGGTCCACAAAGCGCTGCGTTGGCGCACGCGTGCCTTGCGCTTCCTCCACGGCGTGGATGATGCGCGCCAGAGTGGAGTTGGCCGCGGCGGCGGTCACGCGGAACTCGAGTTCACCGTTTTCGTTGATGGTGCCGGCAAACACCTGGCTGCCAGGCTCCTTGTCCACCGGAATGCTTTCTCCGGTCACCGGCGCCTGGTTGATGCTGCTGCTGCCCTTGGTCACCACGCCGTCGAAGGCGACGCGCTCGCCGGGCTTGACGCGGGCAATGGCATTCATTGCCACCTCGGCGGCCTTGACGCGCTGCCAGCTGCCGTCGGCCTGCTGGATCTCGGCATCGTCGGGAGCGAGATCGACCAGACCCTTGATGGCGTTGCGCGCGCGGTCCACGGCACGCGCTTCTATGAGTTCCGCAATCGCGTACAAGGCCATGACCATCGCGGCTTCGGGCCACTGGCCAATGATGAACGCTCCCGTGACCGCCACCGACATCAGGGCGTTGATGTTGAGCTTGCCGTGGCGCAGCGCGGTCAGTCCCTTGGAATAGGTCTCCAGGCCGGCCAGCCAGATTGCCGCGGCCGCCAGCGCCATGCCCGCGGCCTTCCAGACCGTGGTTTCGGGTGCAAAGAAGGAGATGCTCTCCGCGATCAAGGCAAGGACCAGCGCCGCGGCATAGCGCGCATAGCTGGTGCTGTAGGCCGCTGCGTGGGTGGAATCACCGCCAGCGCCGGCCGAAGCCTTCACGGCCACGGGCGCGAAACCGGCCTTGCGGATGGCGGCCAGCGCAGCTGTCACCGCATCGTCGCTGCCCTCGATCCGCAAGGTCCGCTGGTTGAGGCGAAAGTGCAGGCCCCGGATCCCGGGGATGGGCTCGACCGCCTGGCGAATCTCCGATTCCTCGACCGTGCAATCCATGGTTGAAATGAGGAAGGTATTGGGCGCGACGGGCTCGCCCGCTGCAGGTCCCGAGGTCGTGAAGTCCGGTGCTGCGCAGCAGTCCTGCGCGGTCTGCGGCACGGCGGGCGCGCCGCCGCAGCAGTCGTGGGCATGGGCGTGCGCATGCGCATGCGAGTGCGAATGCGCGCCGGCATCCGCATCTGGCTTGCCGGCAGCGCATGTGTCGACGCCAGGAGTTGCATCGGGCAGGTGGTCGTGAAGGTGTTTGGCCATGGTTTGTTCGCTTTCAGAAACCATTGGAAACTCTGTACCCACTACAAGGTCAAGCGCTTGACTGCATTCCAGCGCGCAGGCCAGGAAATAATCCCTGAGACAGGCGTGAACGACCCTGCAGCGCCGCCTTCAGCTGCTGCGCCGACGCCGCTCGAAAAACTCAAACCCGCCCATGCCGGCAAGCATCGCCGCGACAAATACCAGGCCCTTGACCTCTCCCATGCCCAGCGAGACCAGGGCCGGGCCGGGACAGAAACCGGCGATTCCCCAGCCCATGCCGAACAGCGCACTGCCCAGAACCAGGCGGCGGTCGATGGAGCGCGTAGCGGGCAGGCGCATGGGAGCGCCCAGCAGGGACGCGGTGCGTCGCCGGGCCAGCGCGAACGCCACCATGCCGACGGCAATCGCTCCGGCCATGACGAAGGCCAGCGACGGGTCCCAGCGGCCTGCAAGGTCCAGAAATCCCAGTACCTTGGCCGGATTGGCCATGCCCGAGACGATGAGGCCCAGGCCGAAGACCAGGCCCGCCAGCAGCGAAGTCACAGCAAGCATTGGCTACTCCCTCTAGATGGCCAGCAGGTGGCGCACGACAAACACCGTGACAAAGCCGGTGGCCATGAAGACCAGCGTGGCCACCAGCGAGCGCGGTGAAAACCGCGACAGCCCGCAGACTCCGTGACCGCTGGTGCAACCCGAGCCGTAACGCGCGCCAAAGCCCACCAGCAGGCCTGCAAGCACCAGCGCGCCATAGCTGGCATCGATCTGCAGCGCGGGCACGGCCGAGAACAGTCCATGGACCAGCGGTGCGCCTACCAGCCCCAGGAGGAAGGCCAGCCGCCAGGTCCGGTCGCCCGCCGCAGCGCCCAGCAAGCCTCCGAGCACCCCGCTGACGCCGGCAATGCGGCCGTTGAGCAAGGCAAACATGCCGGCGGCCAGGCCTATCAAGGCCCCGCCCGCCAATGCCATGCCCGGCGTGAAATGGTTCCAGTCGATGGACATCATTGCTCCTTGGGACAATAGAGTTGATAGAGCAGGGCGAGGATTTCCAGCATCGCGGCGTCGGCCACGCTGTAGAAAATGTTCTTGCCCTCGCGGCGCGTGCTCACCACGCCCTCGTTGCGCAGTACCCCCAGTTGCTGGGACAGCGTTGGCTGGTGGATGCCCAGCACCTGTTCGAGATCGCTGACGCACATTTCCCCCTGCGACAGCTGACACAGCAGAAGCAGGCGGTCTTCATTGGCCAGTACCTTCAGCGCGCCGACGGCGCGACCGGCGGCGGCGCGCATGGCCTGGGGCGAGAGGGCGGGCGAAGCGTCAACGGAAGATTGCATGGCCGTATTCTATACATTATGTTTAAAAACATAATATAAAAATATAAACCATTAAATCCCGGCATGGTGCGCTTGTGCGTGATGCCAGCCCATGGATGTCGTCATCCACCTCTGCGTGCCGGGGCAGCGCGTCAGCGCCGCCCTGGGTGGTTGAATCTGGGCTACAGCCAGCCGGCCCGGCGGAACCGGTAGTAGACATAGCTGCACACGCCGCCCATCAGCAGCAGCGCGGCCGGGTAGCCGTAGTGCCACTTGAGCTCGGGCATGTGCTCGAAATTCATTCCCCAGATGCCCACGAAGGCGGTGCAGATGGCAAAAATACTGGCCCAGGCGGCCAGCCGCTTGGTGACCTCGTTGTCGTCGATGGCCACCATGGAGAGATTGACCTGCATGGCCGTGGCGATGGTGTCGCGCATGCCGTCTATGAGACCGTTGATGCGCACCAGATGATCGGCGACATCGCGGAAGTAGTCCTGCGAGCCTGCACAGATCTGCGGCACGCGCCCGCCGTGGAGCTTGCTCACCGCCTCCAGCAATGGCGCCACCGCGTGCTTGAGCACCATGGCCCGCTGCTTCAGCCCATAGAGCTGCTTGATGCTTTCGCGCGCGGCGCGCTGCGTGAAAATCTGCAGTTCGACCTCTTCCAGCTCGGACTCCAGGGCCTCGATGATGGGGAAGTAGCGGTCGACCACGGCATCCATCAGCGCATACAGCACAAAGCCCGCGCCATGCTCGAGCAGTTCGGGCTCGCGCTCGCAGCGATCGCGCACGCCCAGAAAACCTTGCTGGCTGCGATTGCGCACCGACAGAACGTAGTTGGGCCCGATGAACACATCGACCTCGCCCAGGGTGAACTGGCCGGGATGCGCCGCATCCGGCTCCAGCAGATGCATCACGGCAAACAGGGACTGGCCGTACTCCTCTATCTTCGGTCGCTGATGTCCGTGGCGAGCGTCCTCCACGGCAAGTTCATGCAGGTCGAACTCGGCGCGCATTTCATCCAGCTCGGCCGCGGTGGCATCGGCCAACGCCACCCAGACAAAGCAGCCAGGCCGCGCAATGTACTCGCTGATGTCGGCGACCGGAATGTCCGCCAGCTTGGAGCCCTTTTCGTAGGCCACGCAGTTGATCAGCATCGAGAATCCTCTTGAAACAGTCGATAGAGCGCAATGGTGCCACGCCCGTGCGGCCAGCCCGTGCAAAAGGATGCAGGCGTTCTCGCGACCGGCAAGGCGCGGGCCGCAAGGGTGTGGATCCCTCGAGAAAAAACCAAGAATCGGCTGTCGTTGCACAGCTCAGCGCTTGCGCCAAGCCGTACCATCCTTTGACAGGAGCTAGCCATGCACACATCCGACCCGATTGCCGATCGAATACTGGACCTCCCCCACGAGAAGCTGGATGCGCGCACCCTCAAGGTGACCCAGCACATCGCCAAGCGAAAGCACATCACCCGCAATCTGGCGCAGGAGCTGGCGACCCCGCCAAGCCGGGGCCAGCGGGCCGCCGACGCGGTGGCGAAGTTTGGCGGATCGTGGACCTTCGTGGGCCTGTTTTCGGCAACGATGTTCCTCTGGGTCAGCGTGAATGGCCTGCTGCTGTGGCTGCACGGCAGCACCTTCGACCCCTATCCCTACATTCTGTTGAATCTGTTCCTGTCGATGCTGGCATCGATTCAGGCGCCCATCATCCTGATGTCGCAGGGCCGGCAATCCGAGCGAGATCGCATACGCGGTGAACACGACTACGAGGTCAATCTGAAGGCCGAACTCGAGATCATGATGCTGCACGAGAAAATCGACCTGCTGCAGCAAAAGCAGTGGACGGAGCTGATTGCCATTCAGCGCGAGCAGCTGGACTTGCTGGCTGCGCTGGCGGCAAGCGGCAAGGTGACGCGGGCGCAGTAGCCCAGCGGCCCCCCTCATGCAAGCAGCTCGCCTAGGCGTCGGCCCGGTCCAGCGCCCTGCGCATGCGCGGGCGCGGGCGAAACCGGTGCCTGCTGGCGCACCGGAGCCGATGCATAGCGCGACTCCACCTGTTTGAGAAAGTGCGAGAGCAGGGCCACGTAGATCGCGTCGCCCCGGTCGGCGTCTTCCACGCCTGCATCCAGGTTGGGGTTGTCGTTGATCTCGATGACGAAGACGCCTGCGGGGGTCGACTTCAGATCCACGCCATAGAAGCTGTTGCCCACCAGGCGCGCCGAGTTCACCGCGGCGGCCAGCACCTCGGTGGGAACCGCTTCCAGCGGTACGGCCTGTACCCGGCCCTCGGTGTACTTGCCGTTGGCGGCGTGCTGAAGTATCTGCCAGTGGCCGTCACACATGAAGTACTTGGCGGCAAAGACCGCTTGCCCGGCAAGCACACCGATGCGCCAGTCGAAATCCGTGTACATGAACTCCTGCAGCAGGATGATTTCCGACTCCTTGAGCATCTCTTTCGCAATTTCCTGCAGATGCTCGAAGCTGTCCGCTTTCTTGACGCTGCGGCTGAAGGCGCCGTCCGGCACTTTGACGACCACGGGATAGGTCAGGCGGTTGTACATGTCGGCCAGCGTGCGTCGACTGACCATGTGGGTCTGCGGCGTGGCAATCGCATTCTCACGCAGCATCTCCGCCAGAAAGGCCTTGTTGCTGCAGCGCAGGATGGACACCGGATCGTCAATGACCGGCATGCCTTGAGCCACTGCCTTCTTGGCAAACTGAAAGGTGTGGTGGGTCACGGCAGTGGTTTCTCGGATGAACAGCGCGTCAAACTGCCCCAGGCGCGAAAAATCCTTCTTCTCGATGAGCTCCACGGCGATGCCCATGTCCCGCCCCACATCGACGAGTTTCTTGAGCGTCTTCAGGTTGGAGGGTGGCAGCGGGTCGTGGGGATCGTGCAGGACCGCCAGATCCATGCGTGGCAAGGGCATGGCGATCATCGGTCGCCAACTGCGCCGGGTGTACTGGCGGATCGCCTGCATGAACACCGCATCGCGTGCCGTGTCCACGTCGCGCAGGTCCAAGGCCTGCATATCGCCGATCTGCCAGTTGCTTGAATGCTCGCAGCGCTCCAGCGTCATCTGCATCAGCGGGCAGCGGAACAACTCAAAGCTTTTGCGCGCCAGCGCCGCCAGTGCCGGGTCCTCGATCACGCCGAAAAAGACATGCAGGGTGAGGGTGGTCACGGAGCGCGGTATCTCCTTGAGCGGCCCTATCAGGCGGTTGAGCTGCGCCAGGGCCGCTGGATGCATGGGCTTGCGCTGCACGCTGAGAATGGTGTCCACGCTGGGCGTCACGCGGTCGCCCCGGGCCTCGGCAAGCAAAGAGCAGTAATAGCCCATGCTGAGGTAGCCATAGGTGCGGCAAAGGTTGATGACCTTGCGCCGTTGACCGCGGGTCTGCAGCTGCTGGGCGACGAACTGGTCTGCCGTGATGACCTTGAGCGCCGTGTCCTTCCAGCGGAAGTCGGCAAGCTTTTCCACAACGATCAGATGTTCTGAAGACAATTTATTTCTTTCCAAAGAGGATGACCGCCGCCGTGCGCCTGCGGCGCCCGTATCTGGCGATCTTTTTGAATTCGCCCAGGCTGATGGACATGCCGCCATCCGCGTCGCTGGAGCGGGCCATGGGGTCGAGAACACGAAACACCGCGCCGTCGAAGCCGACGATCACCACCCAATGGGGGGTCTTCTCGCCGTGCAGTCGCCACAGGCTGATGAGCACGATGGGCAGCCTGCCCGCACGCAGATGGGCCACAAGACTCTCGGCAGAGACCGGGCTTGCGTGCAGTGCCACCTGGTGGGCCGCCAGCTCCGACCTGAAATCGTTCTCCACCAGTTCAATGACATCTTTCTTGTGCTGATCGCGGACGCTGTTCATGAACAGCGATGCACCGGCGTCGGCATAGACCGAGACTTCAAAGCCACGCAGCCAGGCCGAGCGCGCCAGTCCGAACGGTCCGCAGCCCCCGTGGCCTGCGGCCATGAAAACAGTGGTGGCTTCGCGCCAGATGCGGATCTCGGCCGCCTGATCCATGGCAAGGCTGGGGTCCATGGCAGACATCGCCATCATCAAGGCGCAGGGGCCGCAGGTGAAATCCAGCGTCTGGGCGTAATGGCGCACCGCACAGGGGCCGCCAGCCCGCGTGCCGTCAAACAGATCGCGTTCAAAGCACAGTGCGTCCTCGCCATCCTGGTAATAACCGGCCTTTGTGCCAGATGCTGCGAACCCATGGCGTTGGAAAAGCCGGTGTGCGCCGGCGTTGTCCCGCCGGCTTTCCAGCCGCAGCACTGCGCATCCTTGCTGTCGGGCGTCATTCAGCGCCGCGGCCAGCAGTCTTGCGGCAACGCCCGAACCGCGCGCCAGGGGCGCGACCGCCAGGGAATAGAGACGAGCCACCGATGCGCCCTTGCGGTGCAACACCACGCAGGCGCCGGCAATCGCGCCATTCGTGCGGCAGACGAAAACCCGCGCGCCGGGGCTGACCAGCAGCAGCCGCCAGCTTCGCGCAGAGATACGGTCGGTGTCGAATGCGCAGCGTTCCAGCTGATCCAATGCCAGCCTGTCCGAAGGCGTGGCCAGAGCAACGTCAGCACTGTTGGCCATGGCTGGGCCTCTCTACACGGCAGTGCAAGGCCGACGCCGCGGCATATTCGTGCGCCCTGAGGTATCTCAATGACATTGCCTATCCTCGCTTTTGAGCACGCGCGCAACCCGGCCGAATTCAGCTCCAGGCAAAGCCCGCGTCAGGTGATTCAGGCATTCCTGTACGTCGCGCAGGTGTACATGGAGGATGACGGTGGCTTTGTGATCCGCCGCGTCCCAGGCCAGGCGGTAGCCGCGCAGCTTGGCCCCGAGCGCGGCATGAAGCACCATCCGCAGGCTGAGGGCGTCGGCGCTGACAGCGCGAATCGGCAACTCCACCAGAGGATTGGCGTCGCCATGGGCCTCGCAGAGGCAAGCTGTCGTGAGGCGGTGCAGCCTGATACTTTTGCATTCCTGCAGCATGTTTTGCGTCACAAGACGCCACTTTGGTGTGGCTCGTGGACCGGTGTTGGACATGCATCCAGTCTAGGAAGGCCGGCCATGTCGCTTCGTAAATGCTGCGTAAAAAGGACTGGGCCGCACGTTAAATCGGCGCCAACGGGACGGCGCAATGGCCTGCTGTCACCCGACCCGCAGAACCGGGTCTGCCGCTGATTCCAAGCCAGACCTAAGCCAGTGTGCCTGTGCTGCACGGGTTGGACAGCCCCCCTGGATTGTGCAGATCAGCAGCGAGTGATTCCGCAGTGCCAGAAGAGCCCACTTATGAATCCTGCTTACATGTGAGTATTTCATTTTAATAGATCTATCATCACCCGCATCACTGCATGTAATATGGATTCGCCAACGCATCCAAAAGCACTACGCTTTGCCCACAAAGGACAGGTCCTGTGTAAATTGGTTCTTCACCCCTATTTTGTGCAGCTATGCAAGAGGGATTTCCACCTAGGCTTGATGGTCCCGTAAATCTTCACAAGATAGGGGTGGTAAGGTTGAGTCACGGCAAGCGCCACTGCACGCATCCATGCTTTGACAGAGAGAGACAGAACACCTGACGGCCATTTGCACAAGATAGGGGTGATGCAGCAGCATAGAGGACCAACCAAGCGCCACGCCTGGCAAACCGGCTAAATTTTCACAAGCTAGGGGTGTCTGATGCCCACCTGCTTCAAGCGCTCACTGTCCAGGTGCGATTTACTTAGGACAAACCGCGCCGCTACCAGCTACAGTTCTGCTCGATACTGCAGCCCTGTACCCCTCATCTTGTGCAAACCACGGATCGACACCGTTTGCACAACTCAAGGGAGACGCCATCACAATGCAGGGGCTGGGTTTGCACAAACCAAGGGAGATTGCGTCACAATATGAGGGTGAACGCTTCACAAGATAGGGGGGGCAACAGGCTTGGGAGCGGCTCCCAGCCTGGCTTTGCGGCGCTTAAAGTAGGAAACTACTTAAAGTGGTATTGAAAATAAAGAAACGCAGCAGCGTTGCGTGCTGATCAAAGTGACAAAACCAACCAGGCGCAAAGCCACCCGAAGCACCATTGAAGTCGAAGCCAAAGAGCTGGCCAAGGACGAAAGTTCAAGCACGCTGACCTCCATCGCTCCACTGATCTCCCCGACAGAAGAGCTGGAGGGCAACGCCTTGCCCAATGAGCCTCAGGACAAACCTTTCGCCACCTTCTTCATACAGCGCAAGAACCAGGGCTCGAACTTCAAGAAGCCCAACCCCATGGTTCACAACAAGCCGCATGCCGTAATGACCGTCATGCAGCAGAAGCTGACCAACATCATGCTGCGCCATGCCCAGCAAAACCAGGCGGTGGAACCAGCGACCTGGAAGATTTCAGTCGAAGAAATGCTGCGTCTGCTCAACGTGAAGACGCGCAACTATGAACACATAGAAAAAACCATCGATGAACTCATGTCCATCAAGGTGCGTCTCGATGTTTTCGAGGAAAAAGGCCTGGCCAAGCATTTCGCCGTGGTGTTTCCCTATGCCAAGTTCTACGCCGGCGAGATCACATTCAAGATCGAATCCAAGGCCATCTTGCTGCTCGGCGACAGTCCGTCATACACCAGTCTTGATCTGCTGGAGCTCAGTGCCTTGTCAAAGGTCTGCTCCGTGCCGCTGTTCGAGTTCTGCTCACGCTACCTGGGCATTGGCGCCACGCGCCGCATTCCCTGGGAAGACCTGCGTGACATGCTTGTTGCGTCCAAGAACATTCCAAACAAGGCCCAGCAGTGGAGCACCTTCAAGGAACGCTATCTGGATCCAGCCATCAAGGACATCAATTCGTCGACCAAGCTGTATATCGAAGTAGAAACCGAACGCTACAAGACCAAGGTCACTAATCTCCGCTTCCATGTCAGTCGCCAGAAACTGGCCCTGGACATGTCAGCAGCGCATAGCAATTCCGAAGCCAAAAAACATCTGGTCGATGCCATGCAGGCCATGGGTCTGCTCGACAAGGCGATATACAAGCTGCTGAGTACTTTTACCGAAGAGCAGATTGAAGGCGCGCTGAAACATACCAAGTGGCGTGTGACCGAGTCCAAGCTCAGGAAACTCACCTATCCGAGCCGCTATTTCCTGACTTCGCTGAAATCGGGCCATTACCAGGAGTTTCTGGACAACCGTTCCACACCGGCAACCGCCGATCTGTTCCCGGTGGTCGATGGCAAGCATCGACCGATTGCTGCAGACGAATCGACACAGGAAATTGGTTCCGCAATTGCGCAGCCTGCCAAATCGCGCACCAAGAAATCGGAGCCGAGCAATAGCGGTATAAACAAGGGACGTGCAAAGATCAATGCTGCGGTCGAGAAACAGCGTATTCTTGACGTCAAGGTGATTCTTGCCGAGCTTGACAAGCCTGCGCTTCAAACCATTTACGACGAGTACAACAACACCCTCAGTACGGAGGCCAGCAAGATCAAGATCGGGCGCAACCGTGCGGGCGTGCTGCCTTCATTTCATGCCTGGTACGCAAAGAAGTTGTGGGGCGAAGTCACAGATGCGGAGATCGTCAAGATCATGGAACGCATGTTGAGCGTCTGACATGATTCCTGCGAGCTGATATATAAATCTGCTGGATGAAAAAAAGTCCCATATACACCGTATATGGGACTTTTTAACTAATCGGGTTCAAATGGCGAACTTGTCGCGATTCTCTTCACCTGCAATCCACTTCGGCGCTTTACCGCGGCCGGTCCAGGTGTCACCGGTCTGTGGGTTGCGGTACTTCGGTGCGACCTTGTTGCCGGTGGAGGCCGCGCGCTTGCTGCGTGCGGGTGGGAAGACATCTTCAGCCGTCAGCGAAAACTCGGCTACCAAGGAACGAACCTTGCCCACTGCTTCACTCAGTTCCTTGTTGCGTGCTTCCTGGATCTGCTTCTCCAGTTGTTCGCGTTGCTGCATTAGTTCTTTGTAGCTTGCCATGGTGATTTCCTTTGTTTTAGATGGTTAATTGGAATTCTTCGGTCAATTATGCAATAAAACTCTTGAATTTTGTTAGAATGCGCGGCTTGCATAATATTTCATATGCGCTCAATCGGTATGCGGCCAGTGCATACACCCAGGGTTTGCTCACTGCGGATTGAATGAAACGGAATTTTGGGATCTGTGTTGATTCTGACGCAGATTCATGCAACCGCGATCACGAAATTGTAAAAATGCATATACGCCGTGTCTTTCGCGTGGATGCGTTGGTTCTTGTCAGATGTCAGTCAATAGCTTGCGCGAGAATAGGAATCCGCCTGGAACTCCAATGAATGTACGTGAGATTAAAGCGTCGGAACTTAAAGATCTGTTGATGCTGTATCAGCATCTTCACACCGATGACGATCCTTTGCCTGACCTGGACACCATTGAATCAATCTGGCAGGAGCTGCGAGTCAGCCCATACCATAAATACTTCGGAGTCTATGTTGAAGGACGACTGATCTCAAGCTGCACGCTGACACTCACGCCCAACCTGACACGGGCATGCAGACCTTATGGTGTGATTGAAAATGTGGTGACTGATGCCAGCTTTCGCAATCGTGGCTTTGCCAGAGCGGTGCTGAAAAGAGCGCTTGATTTCTCCTGGGCAAGCAACTGCTACAAGGTGATGCTCATGACCGGGCATAAGGACGAAGCGACCTTGCGATTCTATGAATCGGTGGGTTTCGACCGGCATGAGAAGCAGGCATTCATTGCCAGACCCGGCCTGTGAACCAATGAGATATTGATCTCATTCTCCATCTAGAGCACTTAGAGGCGGGGGCCACGCTTTCCTGGCGCGCTGATGGAACAGGCGATCTCGCCCATCGCGGCTTCAACTGCGGGTTTGAAGTGCGCTGTCAGTCCATGCATCGCTTCAATCTGAGGCATGGCATGCGACAGAAGATCCCGGCCGCAAGACCTGCCTTCGCCGCTTCTTGGGCAATCTGGCACATCTACATCCCTGCCCCTGAATGCTGGCTTGCCTGGCGGCTGTGAAAGTGCTGCTTTGCAACGCTGCCGAATCTGTAGGCACACTCGCAATCCATCCCATCGAAATGCAGGCCTTGCGTCGTTTTACTCGAAGCTCACCCCTTTCTTGTGCATTGCTGGCCGAAAATGGCAACACAACGGTACATGCAGGCCGGTTCTCAGACGGCCTCTTTGGCAAGGCCGCGCTGCCATGGGTGTGCAGTGACACACCTGCAGCGCTTGATTCCAAACAATGACATACCTTGTTCACCGCTTTGCCGGCAATGCAAATCTTGAACGGATGTTCGCGCAGCCATTGTCACTGTAGTCAAACCATCGTGGAACTAGGCGATGGACTCAGCCCATGCGCATGCATTGCAGACGCGCCATGCCTTTCGCGGCCGATTTGTCCGTCACGGCTTATAGCCCGTGATTCGCAGTCAAGAGTGGTTCAAGCGTTGGGCCCCCATGAACAACAGGATGCGGTTGGATGGCGTATGAGACGACCCACTGGGCCCATTTTTCACCCAGGATATCCTGTGCTTTTGGCCAGCAACGCCTCCAGTGGCAGGGCATTGGAAGGGTGCTCCCAGGAGAAAGCCAGCCGCGTTTCGCCGTCAGGCCACAATATGGAGGCCAGTCAAAATTGTCACCAGGTCGTTTTGCCGGCGTTGAAAAGCCAATGCTGGTTGGCGGTGCCAAGCGGGCCGGCGCAATGCGTGGCTGAGCCAGTTCAGCACGCGGCGCGCAAGGACTACGCATGCCAAATGCTCAGAGTGCTAATCGATCAAAGTCGGCATGTTCAGTGCATGCTGTAGACGAATGGATATTCTCGGTAACCGCTTGGCATACAACAGCCACTCGCCCCGGAATCGAAGTCACGGCGGCACAACATCTGATACGTCTGAGTGTTTAGACCTGCAGCTCGTTCAATACCGCAAGAGCCTGAATCAGCCGCGAACGAGGCGCCGCGCGTCGTCTTGGTACGTCGGTGTCCATGGGTTTCATGACGGCATGGCATTGGCGTCCTCGCAGGGTGAGTCGCGATTTCAGCATAGTTGCCGTGGGCTAGCACTGGCAACTCAGTGGAGGCCGGTGGCTGAGCTGGTTGATGCATTGATTTCTACTCATGGGTTGTTCACAAGCCCGATGACGCGCCCGGCGGCTTGGAGCTTTGAGGTTGCATTGCTCCAATTGCTGGCGAAAAAGGTCTTCTCCATGAGGAGGCCAACTTGTCAGCCCTCGGAGTCGGTCCGGACGCCTGCCCCTAGGTCACTGTTTAGACGTCTAAACAGTGGGCCGTCTTAGGTGTGTCGCCTGCCACCTGTTTAGACGTCTAAACACCCCCACCTTGTGCCCGAATCGTTGGTGCCGAAGCTTGATTCATCTATTTCACCAAGGGCGCTGTCGGTGTGTTCCAGGGGCGAGGCGAAGGCGACTGCTTGCATGTAATGCGCAAGCTTCAAAGATCACCCAGCGTCGGCCAAGTGGGATATTGATCTCGACCTGCAAGAGGTGTTTGCGGCCTCCAAGAGCCGCCGCGTGCACGGGTTTTCACGGGTGATCGGCGAAGCGCATCTATCGTCATGAGCGACATGACAAGTCCCAAGCGCGTCAAATCCAGAGGCTCGGGTCTCAGTGCCGGGAGGGAGATGCTGGATTCAGGGAGTCTTGTGGCGCCCATCTTCTGCGAAGGTCACCGAAGGCTATCTCTTCCAGATTTTCGGATGATTGGCGGACATTCTTTCAAATGCCGCGGTTCGTAAACTGGAGGGGACCTGAGAAGATAAAGTGGTTTCATGGCGCATGTGCCACCGTGTATGGCCGGGGGCACAAACGCCGCGAAAATCATTCCCCCGGCGCTAAATGGCTCCTCGCAGGATTCGCCGCGAGCTCAGTTCGATGAGGATTTCACCGGTTCGCGCATGGTGACGAATTCCTCGGCCACGGTGGGGTGGATGCCAATGGTGCTGTCAAACTGGGCCTTGGTAGCGCCGGCTTTCATGGCGACTGCAAATCCCTGAACAATCTCGCCGGCTTCTGCTCCCACCATGTGCAAACCAACGACCTTGTCGGTTTTGGTTTCGACCACCAGCTTCATCAGCGTGCGCTCTGTGCTGCCGGAAAGTGTGTGCTTCAGCGCCTTGAACTCGCTGCGAAAGATGGTCACGTCCTGGTACAGCTCACGTGCCTGGGCTTCGCCGTAGCCGACGGTGCCTATGCTCGGATGGGTGAACACCGCGGTGGGAATGAACTCGTAGCTCATGCGGCGCGCAGGCTTGCCGGCCGCAGGGCCGAACAGTTGGTCAACGACCACCATTGCTTCTCCCAGCGCGACGGGCGTCAGCTGAACGCGGCTGGTGACGTCGCCCACCGCGTAGATGGAAGGTACATTGGTTTGATAGCATTCATCGACAATCACCGCACCGTCCTTGCGCAGTGCCACACCCGCCGCTTCAAGGCCAAGACCTGTCACCAGCGGCACGCGGCCAGTCGCATAGAGCACGGCGTCGGCCAGTAGCTCCGCGCCATCCTTGAGCTTCACCTGCAAGCCTTTGTCGGTCCGGGTGATGGCCGCAACGTCCGTGCCCAGCCGCAGATCCACGCCGTTCTTGGACATTTCACTGGAAACGAAGTGGCGGATTTCATCGTCAAAGCCGCGCAGCACCTGGTCGCCGCGGTACAGCTGCGTGACCTCGGCTCCCAGGCCATTGAAGATGGATGCGAACTCGCAGGCGATGTAGCCACCTCCAACCACCAGCAGGCGCTGCGGGAAAGGTTCGAGGTCGAAGATGGCGTTCGAATCGATCACATGCTCGCGGCCTTCGATTTCCGGCACATGGGGTCTGCCGCCGGTGGCGATGAGGATGTGCTTGGCGCTGAAGCTTTGTTCGGCGCTTTCGCCGCTGATTCTGAGCATGACGCGGTGAGGGCCTTCGAGGCGAGCAAAAGCGTCAAACACCGTCACACCCGAACCCGTCAGCAGATTGCCGTATACGCCGTTCAGGCGCGAGATTTCCTGCGCTCGATTGGCCTTGAGTTTGGCCCAGTTGAGCACCGGTGCTTCGCCTTCCCAACCAAATCCATGCGACTCCTCAAAAGCCTCTGCATAGTGCGCCGCATAGCTATATAGCTTCTTGGGAATGCAGCCTACATTGACGCAGGTGCCGCCCAGGCCACCCGTACCTTGCATTTCGGCCAGGGCCACCCGTGCGCCGCGTTGCGCGGCCATCCGGGCGGCACGCACGCCGCCGCTGCCTCCGCCGATTACGAACAGATCAAAGTCATGGGTGCTCATCGTGTAGTGCTTCTAAAAGAGTTTGAAGGGGGCCGTGCGACTGCGCTGCAGGCCGGATAGGTGTTGCAGAACTTTGTGCTTTTCGAAATGGCCGGCTGTGCAAGGCTGTGGGCCTGACATTTCTATCTGCACCCGGCGGTGCATGGCAAAAGCATGCACGGCGTCTTGCCACTTCCGTCTCGTCTTCGCGGCCGCGGGTGAAGTCCCATCTTAAACATTTAATGATTCAGGCCCATTGACCTGGCGGCAAGCCCTGAGGCGGCGATTGAGCGAGCGCCGGGTGTGTCCATTGTCGTGGCGCGCGTTGCGCCGGTCTTCGCTTGCCGGTGCTGCTCGCCGCGCTGTGGGCATCTTTCGCGGTCAATCATGGGATTTGCCGCAGCGATGCTCGCATTGGCTGCACCAGGCATGGCGGTGATGTCCCCGGTTCCGCCCAGACCCTGGCCGTGGGAGTCACTTCCTTGCGAAAATTAGCTTGGTGTTCCAAGGAATTTCCTCATCCAAGCGAGCTGATTGCGGCTAGAGGCGACCCTCACATGCGCAATCCGATGTGGTGACGTGAAAAGATGAGCATAAAGTTTTTACCTCTTCGATGAAGAAAAAACTTGCGCTTGTAAGTGACAGCACTTAAACTCCGTTCGTGTTGTTGCTGCGCGCAGCATTTCTGCATCAATTTAGAGAGTGCCAAGCCTTATGTCCCTGGATATCGAGTTCAAAACCGCCGTTGCCTTGGCATTGCTTGGCAAGGAGTTCTCCAGCAAGCGCCTGCTGGAGTTGTCTGGTCGGGAAAAACCTCGGGGCCAGCATCACATGAAGTACAGCCCCACCGACTTGCGCAGCATTCGGTATCGGCTGGCGGGCTTGAATCCTGCAGAGCAGCAAAAGGCCATCACCAAGAATAAAAAACTGCCTGCGCTCATCGTGACGCGCATGACCAAGGGCGGCGTCGGCTAGACATCGCTGAGCGTCAATACGGCGGCAGCGCTGGCGATGGCGGGTTTTCGCACTCTCTTGATCGATGCCGACCCCCAGCGCTCGGCGTCGATCCTGCTGAAAATTCGCATCAATGCGGAGGCCTTGCACATTGGAAAGCTGTTGACGCGGACCAGCAAGGAACCCGACGCGGATCTTCCTGAGGCCTTGCATCACATCATCTCCGACGGCATGCTTGACTTCCTGCCATCGCACATCTCCATGGCGGAAAGTGATCAGAGCCTGGCAACCGCCATGGCCAGCTATCTGCGCGTGGAGTTCTTCCTGGAACGCAACCACGACTTTCTCGCCAAGAACTACGACGCCATCGTTGTCGACACAGCTCCGGGCACGACGCCGATTTCCCTGGCGTTCACCTATGCGGCCCATGTGCCAGGAAACATCCTCACCGTGGTGGAGCCTGATGGATACTCGATCGAGGCGCTTGAATCGCTGGCTTCGAATCTGAACGAGATCGAAATGGTGTCGCGCAAGCGCGTGGGCACGCGGATTGTGATCAACAAGTACCACCCTACTTTGAAGCATGTAGCGGAGTCCATGGGCTACCTCTACAGCAACTACCAAAGCCAGCTGATCGAAAGCATCATTCCTCAGACCACCGGCTTCAGCCGCCAGTTTTCTACGGAAGACGACAACAAGACGCTGCCTCTGGTCATCAAGGATCCCAGCAGCATTGGTGCTTCGGCTGTGTTTTCCCTTGTCAACCAACTGATCCCGATTTTCGGAATCTCCCTGCCTGGACTGCAGAAATGAATGCTTCCCGAAAACTGCCAGAAGTTTCTGGATTGCTCGCGGCCCGACGCTTTACGCCAACGACTCCGGCTACTGTCGACAATTTGAAAGCCGACCTGAACAGCTCGGTCGCAAGCGAACCCGCACCAAGCACGGCGCCGTCACACGGGCGCGATCTCAGGTCCATAGATCCCAAGCTCATTGACGAAAATCCTTACGCTCCACGTGAGGTCTATACCGCTGAAATGTTGCTGGAGCGCGCCGACAGCTTGAGCAAGCACGGCCAACGTGACCCGATTCATGTGATCGAACACCCCTCCATCCAGGGCCGCTACATGATCGCCGATGGCTGGACTCGGACACAGGCTTGCATCGCCCACGGCGCATTGCCGACGCTTCTTGCCGAGGTTCACCATGGCCTGACGGCGCCGGAAGCCTCCTGGCTGGGCTATGAGCAGAACGAAAGCCGTGAGCAGCATTGCGATCTTGATCGCGCAATGTTCTACGAGAAGCAATACGCGAACGGCATGACCCCGTCTGAAGTGGCGCGTCGCACCAAGCTGTCCAAGACGCTGCTGAGCTTTTATCGCTCCTACGCCAAGCTGCCGGAAGAAGTGTTGAAAGTCATACGCCTGAACCCCAAGCGTTTTGGCTCGACCGCAGCTCACCATCTTGGGCGACTCGCGCAGCATTGCCCGGAAAGCAAAGTCATTGCCCTGGCTACAAGCTACTCCACTACGGATGTCCCGTTGCGTTGGCTGGTGGACCAGTGCGCCAATCTGATCAACAGCGCAGGACGTAGTCCGCAGAAGTCGATTGGCAAAACGGTCCGCTACAACAACGGCACTTTGCGTCAAAAAGGCAGCAAATTCGATCTGAGCCTTGATCTGCCGGACAACGTTGCGCGAGAAGCATTTGCTGCCGAGCTTGAACAGTTGCTCGCGAAATACGGCTCCATGGAAAGCAAAGAGGCCTGATGCTTCACTTTTTAGACGTCTAAACACCATGCGTGCGACGTCTAGTGTCCGGACCCAGACGGCTGAATAGGCAGCAGCGTGGACTGTTATCTGATGGTCTATGGATGTTCGGGCCTCCATGGCGCGGTCGCCCTGCACTGTGTTTAGACGTCTAAACACAGCCAGGGGTAGCGGCTCCTGAGGCATTGTTTAGACATCTAAACACCAGGATGCCGTTGTCGGTGCTTGTCACCGTGCAGGACCCAACATACTGCTATCGGATCGCATGGATATCGGCTGCCTTCATTCGCAGGGACAGCTTCGGCAATTGGGATGTTCCCGGCATATTCACGCGAATGAACAATTGCCGCAACCCATCTACTGTCTTGGCTTGCACGCCCCGTTTCATCCAGAGACGCAGTGCCTGGCGTCGAGTTGCTGGGCATGAATTCTTCCAAGTCATGGCCTCAATCGTTAGGAAGAATCTGCTTGCGCCCCGCCATGTGCTCGCCGCCAGCCATGCCACGCTTGTCCTGGAGTCGGCCCAGAGCATGGAAGCCGTGCACCGCGACGTCTGCTGGCTGAACCAGTATGGAGGGCGACCCGAGCCTGACAGGCAGCGGATTTAACGCGACACAGATTCTCAGACCCCAGGTGCTTCAAGCCTGGCCGACGCCTGAAGCAGACTCATGCGGCAAGAAGGCCAGCCCCCGGTCCTGTCTCGGTCATCCCGACGAGTGCATTCGTGTTGGGGGCATGCCTGTCTGTTGACATGGCTTTCATTGCACAAGATGGGGGTGAGCTCCTTCTGTAATGCTGCTGTTGAGGCGCCAAGATGGCCAGGAAGCATTTCCCGTATGTCCTAGATATGACCGAATTTTGCGGAAAACCCACGAGACTGCGGCCTGATTTCGTATCTGAGCACGCTTTTGAGCAAAGACCTGGATTTTGCACAACACAGGGGTGAGCATTGGGAGGTGCACCAGCGAGAACAGCGGCATCTGATGCACAAGGCAGGGGGGAGCAAGAGGTTCCGGAACCTCGGACCCAATACAGCGGGAGATCTAGCTGTCGGGGATGTGGCGCAAGACACGCTTTGACCGCCCGGCCATGCAGTTTTCAACAAGAACTGCTTGAAAGCCTTGCTGTACTTCATTTTTTCAGTGTGCGCTGTGCGCGCCGACCGGCATCAGCTGTCCCCTTTGCCGGCCCTGGATCTGGGTTTGCCCCCCCTGTTTCGGGGTGAGCGGTGATTGCGTGCAAGAACTTCCCATGCAAAACTGCCAATGGGTGCCCATTTTGATGGCACTGCCGGAAGATTCTTTGGATGAACGCACGGTCTGCTGGGTGGCCCCCCTCAGCTTGTGCAGGCCATTGCTGCGCTGCAAGCTAGCCATCACCCCCAGCTTGTGAATATTTAGCGATTTCACAGCGTTCCTGCAGAAGCCAGCTGCAGGAACGGTTCTGGATGCCTCCAAGGATCCGGGCAAAAGGCATAGCAACGGGCAAACGCGCTTTCTACAATGCCTGGGCCGCCCGTCACAGGGTGATGCAAGTGAAATGCGTCCTGACCCGCGGGTCAAACCACGTCTTGCCAGGCGGTGATCACCGGCCCATACGTCTTGCTCTCGGAAATCGCAGGAAAAACGCCTCCTGGGTTGTGCCGCAAGCATTGGGCTGTGACTGGCAAAGGCGCATGGAATGCAGCACTCCCCCCTATCTTGTGAAATTTTCGTTGTTGGGAGGGCTGGTTCCAGTCATCTCGGGGGCAAATCACCGGTCACTGTTCCAGGGGGGACCGTCAGACCTTTCGCCCTGACCACGCCGATTTCAGTCATCGACTCGATCATTACGCAAGACGGCATGATGAGGCCATAGGCCTGGCCACCTTCCCTGAGACCCGGCGACTCGGCAGTAGTGATGGTGATCGTCGAGTAAATTTTCTTGGCAGGCGTGCCAAGGGTGTCCTGATACGGCGGGGATGCAGCTTTCAGCCGCCCAGATGTTCGAGCAAGATCAGCGTGCCGATTCCCATCAGAAGCAGTCCGCCCAGCCCTTCCGCCCAGCTGCCCACCACGTTGCCAAGCACCCGGCCCAGCATGACCCCCAGGGTCACCATGGTGAAAGTGGCAAGTCCGATGCACAAGGCGACTGTGACGATGTTGACGTCCAGGAAGGCAAGGCCCACGCCCACCGCCATTGCGTCAATGCTCGTCGCAAAGCCGGTCGCGACCAACAACCAGAACCCATGCCGCCTTGGCTTTTCCTGTGTTTCCTTTTCCGGCCGGAATGCGCCCCGCAGCATCAGGCCTCCCAGGAACATGAGCAGGGTAAATGCAATCCAGTGATCCCATGCCTTGACGTAGTCGGAGGCCGCGGAGCCCAAGGCCCAGCCGACGACCGGCGTGATTGCCTCGATGACACCGAAGATGGCGCCGGTGCGCAATGCTTCGGTCCAGCGCGGCTTGAGAAGCGCCGTGCCTTTTCCGATGGCGGCGGCAAAGGCATCGGTCGACATGGCAAAGGCCAGCAGGGAAATAGCGGTGATGTTCATCGATTGGTCAATCGGCCGGGCGACAACGCAACGGCACATCTCCGCTGCCCGACCTGTGTCGCGGTGATGTGCCGATGGTCTCGCCAACCGAAAAACGGATGCTTGCGCCACGGCATGCACGATGCCGAGTGTGTTGACGCAAGCGCCTCCAGCAGGTGGAAGCAGGCTACTCCCCAAAGGGACTGCCAGTGTAGTGCCAGGGCCGCACTTGGCATCGATTGTCCGCAGGCAGGCTCAGTTCTCTAGAACTGCGCCTTGTTTGCATTGCGAACAATTGCAACATATTCAGTCAGGCCATATCAAGCGAGCGGGGTTGATAGCCGCACCCTTGGGGGTCCCCTTGAAATGACAATTTATGCGGGGCAAGGCGTCAATCTACTGGCTTTCAGTGATTGCTGAAAGTGTTGTTACGGCGTGTAATTGGTGTCTATTTGTATGCAAATCCCTCTTTAAAACACCTACATCATTTTTTGACTTTGAGTCGGCACCCACGCAAGCCCTGCATGGCGGGGCGTCCACAAGCAGGTACCCCGGCGGCTGTCGATGATGGTCGTGCGGTGTGCTGGAGCGCAATGTTCCGGCACGACATCGTGGACCGCCGTGTTGTATCAGCCATTTTTCGCCATGCCTTCGGCAGCCCCTTCGCAAACCCCATGGACTTTTGATAAATGCAGCGCTGATATTTGATATTTCGGCACGCTCCGACCTTGCGCTGCCTCATGGGGGCGAGACCTGAGAATTCTCTGCGGCCAACCCGGTGCAGTCCGACTGGGCTTGGGCCTGGCCGCGATGATTTTCCACCGAACCCCGCTCAGCCCAGGCGCAAGGCCTGTCTTGGTCCTGCCGGCTGATTTTCGAGCAGACCGCACCGAGACGTGGGCGTGCCACGCCTGTCTGGCGGCTTGCAGCCCTCGTCGAGGGCCACAGATCCCCCAATTCATCCGCCCCTGACAAGACCTGCCTTTGTCAGCCTTGGCCATTCCCCTGAAACGCTTCTATGACCCTTCAGAGCCTGGATCAGCACCCCATTTCCATTTCATCCGCAGCGCGGCAAATCGTCTTCGTGTTCGATAACCTGCCCGATTGGCAGAGCCTGGCCAGCGCTGCGCCCCAAGGGGCCGAGGTCATCGTGCTTGACGGAAAGTCGCACGGACTGCAGCAGATCGCCGATCACATGGACGGACGTTCCGACGTGGCTGCCCTTCACCTGTTGAGCCACGGCGCAGTAGGCATGGTGGAGCTGGGCAGCACCTGGCTGAACAGCCGGAATATCGGTGAGTACAGCGAGCTGCTGGATGTGATTGGCGCGGCGATGGCCGCCGGTGGCGACATCCTGCTCTATGCTTTCCATGCAGCAGAAGGCACGCAAGCAACGGTGCTGCTCAGCGGGCTGGCGCGCCTGACCCGGGCCGACCTGGCTGCCTCGGTCGACCCGAGGGGTGCGGCTGACAAGGGCGGTGACTGGCAGTTGGAACGCCAGACCGGCGAGGTAGAGACCACGGCACTGAGCCTGCTTGACGTCCGGAATCTGCTGGTGGTGCCCTCTGACAAGAGCTTCGATTCAGGGCCACAGTCCGCGCTGAACAACGGCGGTGAGACCATTGCAGGAATGAGCTTGGCGCTGTACGCAGCTGCCCCCGATTCGGCACCTCCCGGCGTCTCCAGCGTTACGTCCAGCACCGCCAACGGCGTTTACAAGGTGGGCGATGTCATCTCCATCCAGGTCAATTTCAGCGAGCCGGTCATCGTCGCCGGTGGCATGCCCCAGCTCACGCTCGAGACGGGTACAACGGACCGGGCAATCGACTATGCATCGGGCAGCGGCACCAGCGCGCTGAGCTTCAACTACACCGTAAAGGCAGGGGACCTCAGCGCCGATCTGGATTACCGAAATTCCAGTGCTCTTGCACTTGGCGGTGCCACCATCCGCGATCTGGCAGGCAACGATGCCGCGCTGATGCTGGCGGCTCCTGGCACTTCAGGCTCACTGGGCGCCAACAAGGCGATCGTCGTCGACGGCGTTGCTCCCGTCGTGGTGTGGGGCGCTGTCCCCGCCAACGGCACCTATGGCACAGGGACTTCGCTCGACTACGTACTTCACTTCAGCGAAGTGCTCATGGTTGAAGATACCCTCGACATTCCGTATCTGGAAATCACCATCGGTGGCCAGATCCGCCATGCCGCATATGTCCATGGCTCAGGCAGCAGTTCACTGATTTTCAGGTACATCGTTCAGAACGGAGACAACGATGGCGATGGCGTCGTGCTGTCCAACGATGTCAGATTCACGGGCAGCAGCATGCATGACATCGCCGGCAACACCCTGAACCCGGGCTTTGGCGCCGGTCTAACCCCAGATATACAGGTCGATGGCCTGGCCCCGGTAGTCAATTCAATCAGCCGCGTGGGCAGTGCCAGTACCAACGCCAGCAGCCTTGAATACACAGTGACTTTCAGTGAAGCGGTGACGGGGACGGACGTTGGCGATTTCAAGCTGACCACTACCGGCTCGGCAACAGGCACCGTGGCCAGCATCAGCGGCTCAGGTTCCACCTACACGGTGACAGTCGACTCCGTGAGCGGCAGCGGCACCCTGCGCCTGGACCTCCAGAACGCAGGGATAGGCATCGTGGACGCCGCGGGCAACGCGATTGCCGCGGGTTTCACATCGGGCCAGACCTATGCCATCGATACCGATGCGCCTGCGGCCCCCTCCATCGTGCTGGCTGCGGGCAGCGACACCGGAGCCTCCAGCACGGACCGCATCACCTCTGACACCACCCCCACGTTTACCGGTAGCACCGAGCCCGGCGCCACGGTATGGCTCTACGGCACGGACGGAACCACGGTGCTGGATACCGCGACCGCCGATGCCACCACGGGCTACTGGTCGCTGACCAGCAGCGTATTGCCTGCGGGCACGCACACCTTCACTGTCAAGGCCATGGATATGCTGGGCAATATCAGCGCGCCTTCCAGCGCGCTGGTCGTGATCATCGACACGGCGGTGCCGGATGCTCCTTCGAGCCTCGCCATGACTGCCATGAGCGATTCCGGCAGTTCCAACTCGGACGGCATCACCCGTGTCACGACGCCCACCATCAAGGGCCTGGCCGAGGCCGGCAGCGTCGTGACGCTGTACGACACCGATGGCACCACGGTGCTGGGCATGACGGTGGCCAACGGCTCGGGCAATTGGTCGATCACCAGCAGCAGCCTGTCGGAAGGCGTGCACACCCTGACTACCAGGGCCAAGGATGTTGCGGGCAATACGAGCGCTGCCTCCAAAGAGCTGGTTGTCACCATAGATACCTACATTGACACGCCTTGCGCGCCCGACTTGGCCGCCGCCAGCGATTCCGGCGTCTCGTCGATGGACGACATCACTAACGTCAGCACTCCCACGTTCACCGGCATCGCCGAAGCCAACAGTTCGGTCACGCTGTACGACACCGATGGCGTCACGGTGCTTGGCATGGCGCTTGCCGATGACAGCGGCTTCTGGTCCATCACCAGCAGTATGCTGGCCGAAGGAGCTCACAACGTGAGCGTCAGGGTGATGGATGTGACGGGCAATGTCAGTGCGGCTTCGCCCGGGCTGATGGTCAACATTGACACAACCGCGCCGGCGGCGCCATCCACGCCGCACCTGGATGCTGGCAGCGACACCGGCGTTTCCAGCAGCGACAAGCTCACGGCCTCGACCACGCCCGTCTTTTCGGGCATGGCCGATGCGTTCGCCCACGTCAGCTTGTACGACAGCGATGGCACTACAGTGCTGGGCAGCAGCGTTGCCGATGGCATGGGCAACTGGTCCATCACCAGCAACGCCCTGTCGCAGGGCAGCCACATGCTGACTGCCCGGGCCACGGATATGGCGGGGAATGCGAGCGCGGCCTCGGCAGAGCTCCGCGTGACGATTGATTCGGAAGCGCCGGTTTTTGCGTCGGCCGCGGTCAATGGCAGTACCCTGGTGTTGACCTACTCCGAGTCGGACAGCCTCGATGCTGTCAACCATCCCGCGCCAGGTGCTTTCACCGTGATGGTGGGTCTGGTGCGCAATGTGGTCACGGCAGTGGTCGTCAACGCGGCCGAGAACACGGTGACCCTGACCCTGGCCACACCGGTTCCCCACGGCAATGCGGTGACGGTCGCATACAGCGATTCCGTCTTTGGCAAGGACGCCAATGCCCTGCGGGATGCAGCCGGCAATGATGCCGCCACGCTGGTGACCACGGCAGTGACCAATACCACCCCGCCACCCAAGCCCGGAATGCCGACAACGCCGACAACGCCTACGACACCGAACGATCCCGTGCCCGTGGATGGGGTGCCCGTCACCACCACGCCCGGCGACGGCGGCACGACCATCATCAGCATTCCGGTGGTCACGCCCAGCCGGCCCGACACCCCCGGCACGCCTTCGCCGCTGGCCGATATTCCCCTGGTCAAGGGCAGCGATGGCCACGCCATCCTGCAGGTCAGCGTTCCCGTGGGCGTGGCGCTGCAGGCCCAGGGCCTGCCAAACCCGGCGACGGGTGCCGCGGCCCTGGCCGAACTGACCCTGCGCATTGAGCGCTCTGCCGGTGGCAACGCCGAGCTGACCAACAACGCACAGGCCTTTCTTGCCACGCTGAGCCCCTCGGAGCCACTGACCATTCAGACCATCACTGCCACGGCCGGTGCGGGCTTCAACCCCGATGTGCCGCTGGTGATCAGCGGCAGCGCCATTGCCGGCGACGGCATGCAGGCCGTCATCCTCGATGCGCGCGCCCTGCCCAGCGGAACCACCGTCCAAGTCGACAACGTCGACTTCATTACCGTGATCGGCAATGTGCGCCTGGTCGGCGGCGCGGGCCAGAACATGGCCAGCGGCGACGGCGCGGCGCAGTACATCGTGCTTGGCGCCGATGACGACATCATCCACGGCGGCGGCGGCAACGACACCGTCGGCAGCAAGGGCGGCAATGACCAGGTCTACGGCGATGCGGGTGACGACATCGTGTTTGGCGGCGCGGGCAACGACCTGCTGTCGGGCGGCTCGGGCAGCGACCGCCTCAACGGCGGCACGGGCTTTGA
>JBBKVU010000577.1:0-5812 GCA_037968595.1 Comamonas sp. | reverse complement strand
TCGTTTGAGGTCATGCCTTCGTATACGGGAAGCGTCAAGGCCCGTCGAAAAACCGCGTCGGCCACGGGAAAGTCGCCAGCCTTGTACCCATATCGTGTCCGAAAGTACGTGATCATCGGCATGTGCCATGTACCAATTGTCGTTTCCACACCGCGGGCCTTGAGTTCGGCAATGAGCAGCGCGGCGACAAACGCACCCGGAATCGAGCCCATGCCGCCGACCACGACCACGACAAACGCCGCGCCTATGGTCAGCAGGTCCATGTCCAGATGCGCGGGCTCGCGCGGCAGCTGCAGCGCTCCGCCCAGGCCCGCGAGCAGCGTGCCCAGCGCGAACACCGCGGTGAACAGCCAGGCCTGGTTCACGCCCAGGGCGCCGACCATTTCGCGGTCCTGCGTGGCGGCGCGCACCAGCGTGCCCCAGCGCGTGCGCGTGAGCAGCAGCGTCAGCAGCCCCAGCACCAGCGGGCCGACCGCGATCAGCAGCAGGTCATAGACCGGGAACTGCCGACCCAGGATATCGACCGCGCCTTCGAGCCCGGGCGCGCGCGGGCCGAACAGTTCCTCGGGGCCCCACAGCCACAGCACCGCATCCTTGATTACCAGCACCAGCGCAAACGTGGCCAGCAGCTGGAACAGTTCGGGCGCCTTGTAGATGCGCCGCAGCAGCACCATCTCGACCAGCGCGCCCAGCGCCGCCGTGACCAGCGGCGCCAGCAGCAGCGCGGGCCAGAAGCCGATGTGCTGGCCCAGCAGGCCGACCAGCGAGTAGGCGACATACAGGCCCAGCATGTAGAACGAGCCATGCGCGAAGTTGATGGTGCGCGTGACGCCGAAGATCAGCGACAGCCCGACCGAGACCAGGAACAGCGACGACGCGCTGGCCAGGCCATTGAGCAGTTGCACCAGCAGTCCGGAAAGGCTCATTGCAATCTTTCATGAAACCAGCGGTACCCAGCGGCGGGGCAGCGAGCAAGGGCCGCCCCGCAGCGAGGCTGCCGTCCCCCTCCACCGAAGGTTGAGAGGGGGAAGCCGCGTAAGCGGCTCAGGGGGTGCCCGCGCGCAAGGCGCGCACAGCTTCGTTGGACGGCTGGTAGTCCTTGCCGTCGGCATAGTGGAAGTCGACCATCACGCCATGCTGCAGGCGCTCGTCGTAGGCCGTCTTGCCCACATAGGCGCCCATGGTCGACTGGTTGTCCTCGGGCCGGTAGGTGATGCGGCCAAACGGAATATCGACCTGCAGGCCCTTGAACGCGGCAATCAGCTTCTCGGTGTCGGCGCTGCCGCCGGTCTTGCGCAGGCCGGCCTCCAGCGACTTGATCGCGCCGTAGCCGACGATGGTGCCCAGGCGCGGATGTTCCTTGTACTTGTCCTGGTAGGCCTTGAGGAAGGCCTGGTGCTCGGGCGTCTTGATCGCATACCAGGGGTAGCCGGTGACGATCCAGCCCAACGGCGCTTCCTTCTTCAGCGGCTCGAGGTATTCGGGCTCGCCGGTCAGCAGGCCCACGACTTCGCGGCCCTTGAACAGGCCGCGCGTATTGCCTTCGCGCACGAACTTGCCCAGGTCGGCGGAGAACAGCACGTTGAAGATGGCGTCGGGCTTGGCATCGGCCAGTGCCTGGACCACGCTGCCGGCGTCGATCTTGCCCAGCGCCGGCGCCTGCTCGGCGACAAACTCGACATCGGGCTGGGCCTCCTTGAGCAGCTTCTTGAACGTCGCCACCGCCGACTGGCCATATTCGTAGTTGGGATAGACAATCGCCCAGCGCTTTCTCTTCAGCTTGGCGGCTTCGGGCACCAGCATCGCGACCTGCATATAGGTCGAGCCGCGCAGGCGGTAGGTGTAGCGGTTGCCCTGGGCCCAGACCACCTTGTCGGTAAGGGTTTCCGAGGCGAGGAAGAAGCGCTTCTTCTGCTGCGCGTAATCAGTCAGCGCCAGCCCCACATGCGACAGGAAGCTGCCCGTGAGCACGTCGATCTTCTCGCGCGCATACAGCTCCTCGGCGGCGCGCACCGCGTCGCCCGGATTGCCGTTGTCGTCGCGGGTCACGAGCTCGAGCTTCTTGCCGGCGATGCCGCCGCCGGCGTTGATCTGCTCGACGGCCAGCTCCATGCCCTTCTTGTAGGGCTCGAGGAAGGCCGGCATGGCCTTGTAGCTGTTGATTTCGCCGATCTTGATCACGCCCTGCGCGCCTGCCTGACCCACTGTCAGCGCCAGCACCGCGGCCACCGTCCACGCTTGTCTTGTCATGCGATTTCCTTAGGTTGAATACGGACTGGAATGAAATGTACCCTTACAGCCCCTTATGCCCGACAATGTCCAGGTTTGCCCGCTTGACAGATGCCCGCCCCGTGAACGCCCCGCAGCCCTGCGCCGCGCTTCGCCAGCCAGCTCCTGACCTGTCTGACGCCGGGTTCCCGCTTCACTACATCTCTTTCACGCCATGAGTGCTTTCAACGAAGAACGCGTGCTGTCCGTCCATCACTGGACCGACCGCCTTTTTTCCTTCACCACCACGCGCGACACATCGCTGCGGTTCTCCAACGGCCACTTCACGATGATCGGCCTGAAGGTGGACGGCAAGAACCTGCTGCGCGCCTATTCGATTGCCAGCCCTAATTACGAGGAACACCTCGAGTTCCTGTCGATCAAGGTGGACAACGGCCCGCTGACCTCGAAGCTGCAGCACATCCAGGTCGGCGACACCATCATTGTGGGCAAGAAGCCCACGGGCACGCTGCTGATCGACTATCTGCTGCCCGGCAAGAACCTCTACATGATAGGCACCGGCACCGGCCTTGCGCCCTGGCTGTCGGTGGCGCGCGACCCCGAGACCTATGAGAAGTTCGAGAAGGCCGTCGTGGTGCACGGCGTGCGCCAGGTCGAGGAACTCGCCTACCAGCAGCTGTTCGAGAAAGACCTGCACGAGCATGAGTTCCTCGGCGAGATCGTGCGCGACAAGCTGATCTACTACCCCACGGTCACGCGCGAGCCGTTCCGCAACCAGGGCCGCATCACCGACCTGATCCAGAGCGGCAAGTTCGCGGCCGACATCGGCCTGCCCGAACTCAACCCCGAGACCGACCGCATCATGCTGTGCGGCAGCCCGGCAATGCTTGCCGACCTCAAGCACATGCTCGAGGAGCGCGGCTTCAAGGAAGGCAACACGACGACCCCCGGCGACTTCGTCGTCGAGCGCGCCTTCGTCGAGAAGTAAGCCGGGCTATCTGGGCGCGGTGCGCTCAGATGTTTTCGCCGCCATGCGCGGGCAGCTGGCTGTCCGGCTGCTGCGCGACCCGGCCCAGCCGGCCGGCCTCCTTGGCGCGCGCATCGCAGACGGCCTTGGCCGTCGCCGCGGCAAACAGCAAGATGGCCGACGAGAAATAGATCCACATCAGCAGCACGACAATCGAGCCGGCCGCGCCATAGGCCGAGACCACGGCGGCCGTCGACAGATAGAACGCCAGGCCCTGCTTGCCCAGCGTGAACAGCGTTGCGCCGACCACGGCGCCGAACAGCAGGAAGCGCAGCGCGGGCTTGGGTCCCGTGCCTATGCGCATCAGGCCGACAAACAGCGCCACCGCCACGGCAAAGGCCACGCCTTCGTTGATCACGCCGATCAGCGGCGCCAGCGGCACGATGGGCAGGCGGCTGCCGGCCCAGGTGGTGAGCATGTGCACCGCGGTGGACAGCACCATGGACACCAGCAGCAAGAAGCCCAGCGCCAGCACATAGGCCAGGCCGCGCAAACGCAGCGTCGCCATGCGCCACCAGGCGGCGCGCTGCGCGGGCAGCTCCTTCATGCCCATCTGCCAGAGCTTTTCCAGCGCCGCCTGCAGCTCGACAAAGACGCCGGTGGCACCCGACAGCAGCAGCACGAAGCCGATCAACGAGGCCAGGCTGCCCTCGGACGGCTTTTGCGCGCTTTCCAGCGCGGCCTTGACCACCTGGGCGCCGCGTTCGCCGATCACGGCCTGCACCTGGCCGAGCAGATTGGTCTCCACGTAGGAGCGGTCCACCCACCAGCCCAGCAGGCCGACCAGCAACAGCAGCAGCGGCGCCAGGCTCAGGATGCCGTAGAACGACATCGCCGCGCTCATGCGCAGTCCATCGGCCGCCAGCCAGAGCTGGAATGCATCGATCAGGGGTTGAATCGGGCGTATCAGCAAGCGCCCGCGGCGCAAAAGGGAATCAAGCAAAGGTGGCATGCGCTTATCTTGACCCATGAAGCACCATCGCGCTATCAAAAATGCGCTTCCACCTGCCATTCAGCCCCAAGCTGCGAAAAAACCTGACACGCATGCCGGTCCCGGGCGGCGTCCATCAGGTCCCGTCAGCGCATGCTGCGCCCCTTGGGCCCCAAGCTCAGCGCGCAGCGCTGGTAGGCATCCTCGACCCAGTCGCACAGCAAGGCCCGCGTCGCGCTGGGCGCGATGATGTCGACGATGCCAAATTTCTCGGCGGTGCGAAACGGCGAGCCGATCTGGTGGTACTCCGACTCCAGCTGCAGGCGCAGCGCCTCGGGGTCTTCGGCCTGGGCCAGTTCCTGGCGATACGCGGCCGCGACGCCGCCCTCGATCGGTATCGAGCCCCAGGTCGCCGAAGGCCAGGCAAAGCGGTGCGGAATCGCCGTGCCGCTGACGCCGAACTTGGGACTCAGCATCGCGCCGGCCAGGCCGAAGCAGCGGCGCATGACGATGGCGCACCAGGGCACGGAAGACTGCTCTATGGCCGCGCCGGCGCGCAAGGTGGCATACATGGTGCCGTCGCGCTCGGCTTCGAGGCCGGTCATGGTGCCGGGCTGGTCGACGAGATTGACGATGGGCAGGTGGAAGGTGTCGCAGAGGTCGACAAAGCGCTCCATCTTCACCGAGGCCGCGCGCGTCAGCGCCCCGCCCATGACCATCGGGTTGTTGATCATCACGCCCACCGGGTAGCCGTCGAGGCGGGCAAAGCAGGTCAGCAGCGAGGCACCGAACTGCGGCGCCATCTCGAACACCGAGTCCTGGTCGAAGATCGCCGCCAGGATCTTGCGCGGCGCAAACACCTTGCGCCGGTCGGCCGGAATGGCGTCGTCGAGCCAGGCGTCGGCGCGGCCGGGTGCGTCCGTGGACGGCACCCGTGGCGGCGCCTGCCAGACATTGGTCGGCAGGTACGACAGGAAGCCGCGCGCCAGCGCAAATGCCTCCTCCTCGGTGTCGACGGCGTTGTGCACCACGCCGCTGAGCTTGTGCACCTGGTGGCCGCCCAGCGCTTCCTTGTCGATGTCGTAGCCCAGCGCCTGCTTGACCACCGGCGGGCCGCCCGCAAACACCTGGCTGCGGCCCTTGATCATGATGGAGAAGTGCGCCGACGCCGCGCGTATCGCGCCCAGGCCGGCGCAGGCGCCCAGCGCAATGCCCACCACCGGCACCAGGCCCAGCAGCTGCGCACCGGGCAGGAACGAGTAGCCCGGAATCTTGGTGTGGCCCATCTGCTGCAGCAGCTTGACGCTGCCGCCCGCGGTGTCGACCATGCGCACCAGCGGCAGGCGGTATTCGTAGGCGTAGCGGTCGGCGTAAATCCATTTTTCCGCCACCGCGGCCTCGGACGAGCCGCCGCGTATCGTCGCGTCATCGGACACCACCACCGTGCGGCGCCCGTTCAGGCGCGCCAGCCCCATGACCTGGGTCGAGGGCGTGACCGCTTCCAGTGCGCCCTGGGCCGAGTACCGGCCCTTGCCGGCCAGCATGCCGAGTTCGCGAAACGAATCCGTATCGACCAGCGCCGCCACGCGCTCGCGCGCCGTGAGCTTGCCCGCGGACCTGGCCTT
>JBBKVU010000576.1:0-6327 GCA_037968595.1 Comamonas sp. | reverse complement strand
GCGCAGCCGGCGCCACCAGGTGGGCAGCGCGGGCTGCGTGACGGTTGCGGAATAGGGAGTGGACATGGAACGGAGCTTGATGAGAAAACGGGGGCCGGCTCAGCGCAGTTGAATGCGCGGGTCCAGCCAGGCATGCAGCAGATCGACCAGCATGTTGGCCAGGATCACCAGCAGCGAGGACAGCAGCAGAATGCCCAGCAGCACGGTGTAGTCGCGCGCCATCACCGACTCGAACGCCAGCCGGCCCAGGCCGGGCCAGCTGAACACGGTCTCGACCACCACCGCGCCGCCAAGCAATGTGCCGAAGTGCATTCCCGCGACCGTGGTGACGGGAATCAGCGCATTGCGCAGCACATGGCGGCATGCGACGCGCAGCGGGTGCAGGCCCTTGGCGACGGCGGTGCGCACGAAATCCTGGCGACTGACTTCGAGCATGGAGGCGCGCGTCAGGCGCGAGAAGATCGCGATATAGAAGCCCGACATCGCCAGCGCGGGCAGCACCAGGTGGCGCAGCCGGTCGAGCACGCTGTCCCAGCCCGTGAGGTTGGCGCCAATGCTGGCGCTGCCGCCCGTGGGCAGCCAGCCCAGATGCACCGAGAACAGCACCACGCTCATCAGGCCCAGCCAGAAGCTGGGCGTCGAATACAGCAGCAGCGCCAGCACCGACAGCAGGCGGTCCGGCCAGCGCCCCACGCGGCTGGCCATGATGCTGCCCAGCAGCAGGCCCACGGCCAGCGCCGCGCCCAGCGCGGCCAGCATCAGCAGCAAGGTGTTGGGCAGGCGCGAGCCAATCAGTTCGGTGACCGGCATGTTGTAGCGCGGCGAAGTGCCCAGGCTGAAATGCGCGAGGTTGTTCAGATAGGCGCCCAGCTGCTGCAGCACCGGCAGGTCGAGGCCGAAATGGCTGCGCATCTGCGCCATGCTCTCGGCCGTCGCCGAGCCCGACTCCGCGGCAATCACATCGGCCGCATCGCCGGGCACCAGCTGCAGCAGGCAGAAGTTGAGAATGACCACACCGATCACCGTGGGCACGGCCTGCCACAGGGTGCGCCGCAGAACCCGGCCGGCTTTGAGAAGATTCATGAGGATCAATGCAATGGAAAAAGCGAAGCGCCCGCCAGCATAGAAGCGCGCCCCGGGCGCAGGCAAGGAACGAAAGCGAGTAAGCAAAATCGGTTTTCGCCCACGCCCTGCCCGGCACGATCATCGCTAGCATTCAGGCCATGCAACGTTTCACCATTTCGCTCCAGGACAGCCTGGCCCAGGAATTCGACGCCTTCATGGCGCGCACCGGCCACAGCAATCGTTCCGAGGCCATACGCGATCTGCTGCTCACCCACCTGGGGCGCCAGCGCGAAGCCACGCAGGCCATGGGACCCTGCGTCGCCAATCTGTCCTATGTCTACGACCACCACGAACGCGAGCTGTCCGAGCGCCTGGCGCGGCTGCAGCATGCCCACCACCATCTGACGATAGCCACCACGCACGTGCATCTGGACCATTCGCAATGCCTGGAGACCGTGATGCTCAAGGGCCCGGCCGAACAGGTGCGGCAGTTCGCCAACCAGCTGATGGCCGAGCGCGGCGTGCACCATGGGCAACTCAACGTGGTCATGGGCCAAATCGGAGCAGACACGCACCAGCACCATCACGCTTGACACCGTGCACGCACCACAAAGGTGCTTTTCTGGGCTGAGAGGGCTGGTATGAAGTTTGCTGAAAACTTCATACATGCTGATTTCCCCCGCCCTCATCCCTTCTCGCCCCTGCCGGCCGGCCAGGCGCCTGCTGGCGGCTGTTTCTCTCGCCCTGGGCCTGCCCTTGGCTGGCGCCGCGCAGGAAAGCGTGCTCGCCCCGACCACCGTCAAGGGCCAAGCACTGCAATCGAACCGCGCGGCCTACTCGGTGCCCGTGCTCGGCCGCGAGGACATCCAGCAGGCTGCGGTCAGCGAAGTCGAGGCTTTGTGGCGCCAGGTGCCGGGAATGCATGTCAACGACTACCAGCTGGGCGGCGTCGCCAACAGCGTGGTGCTGCGCGGTTTTTCTGGCGGCGGCCATGGCGGTGATATCGCCGCGACGCTTGACGGTATATCGCTCAACGAGGCGATGTCGCATGCCGATGGCTATTTCGATCTCAACGTGGTCGTGCCGCTGGAGCTCGAGGAAGTTGCCGTGCACCAGGGTCCGGTCTCGGTGCTGCAGGGCAACTTCAACCGCGCGGGCCTGATCGAGCTGCGCACGCGCCGCAGCGGTGAATACCGTGAAGTCGCGCTGCAGGCCGCAAGCCACGGCACGCTTGACGCCCAGACCGCGCTGGGCCTGCGCATCGATGATGCCAGCCAGCTGTTCCTTGCCGCCCAGCATGCGCGCAGCGACGGCGCGCGGCCCGATTCGGGCAACGAACGCAGCACGCTGAGCGCGCGCTGGCAGCACCAGCTCGGCGGCGGCCTGCGCATCGCACTGTCCGGGCGCGTCCACGCGGCCCGCGGCGATTCGCCCGGCTATCTCTCGTTGGCGCAATGGCTTGCCGAACCCCAGGGCAAGGACGCGCGCGTACAGGGCGACGGTTCGCAAAAACACTTCAAGACGCTGCGCCTGGACATCAACTACGACCTGGGCAAGGACACGCACCTGCTTGCCTATGCCTATGGCACTTCGCAGGATTTCGTGCGCTGGTTCACACGCCCCAAGGCCGGCCAATGGGCGCAGCGCGAGGAGCGCTACGCGCGCAGCGTCGCCGGCACGGGCCTGAACCTGAGCGGCACGAGGCGTTCGGCGCAATGGACGCTGGGCCTGGAAGCGCTGCGTGAAGCCACCGACTACGGCTATTGGGATGATCTGCAGAAACGCCGGCGCTCCGCGCCCGCGATCAACGACCGCCAGGCGACGCTCAACAACGTCGCGGCCTTTGCCCAGCTCGACTGGAAGCTCCACCCCCTGTTCACGCCCAGCCTGGGCCTGCGCCATGACCGCTTCACGGGCAACTGCACCCGGCTGGGCGCTGAAACCGGCGGCGAAGCCTGCACGCGCATGCAGCGTCTGGCGCATACCAGCCCCAAGCTCGGTGCCAGTTCCCGGGTGAACGAGCAGCTGACGCTGCGCGCGAGCTGGAGCGAAGGCTTTGCGCTGCCCGGCAATTTCGCCAAGTACGCGCTGGGCGCGGCCCAGCTGGACCCCAATGTGTTTCGCCAGACCGAGCTGGGTCTGCAGTGGCGCGCCAGCCGCCAGCTGTGGCTGGACCTGGCGCTGTACCGCATGGCGTCAAGCCAGGAAATCCGCAATCTCGCGCCCGGCGTCTACGAAAACTTCGGCGAAACCTTGCGCAAGGGTGCCGAGCTGCAGGCCGTCTGGACCCCCGCCAGCACCTGGGAGCTGCGCTGGAACTACGGCCGCGCGCAGTCGCGCGTCACGCAGAACGCCAATGCCGCCCTCGTGGGCCGCCAGGTCGCGGCCGTGCCGCGCTACAGCAGCACGCTGCAGGCGCGCTGGCACATGCACCCGGATTGGACGCTGCAGGGCGCGCTGCGCCATGTGGGCCGCATGGCCGTCGATGCCTCCAACAGCGTCTGGAGCCCGGCCTATCACGTGGCCGATCTGGGCCTGCAATACCGCCTGCCCGCGTCGCTGGGCCTGCAGGACGCCACGCTGAGCCTGATGGTGCGCAACCTGGCCGACAAGTCGTATGCCTCGAGCATGTCGGTGATAGGCGGCGAGCGCCTGGTCGCTCCCGGCGCGCCACGCAGCTTGCTGCTCGGTCTGCAATTTTCTCTCTGAAACACCATGCCTACTTTGCCATCCCTTGTCCGCAGCGCGCTGTGCTGCGCCGCCGTTCTCGCCAGCGCCGCCCAGGCCCACAACGTCTGGCTCGAGCCCGATGCCAGCGGCGGCTATCTGATCCAGTTCGGCGGCCATGCGGGCCAGCTTGAAGCCTTTGATCCCGCAAAGCTGCAAAGCGTGCGCGCGTTTGACCGGCGCGGGCGCGGCGTCGAAGCGCGCGTCGAGCAAGCGCCTCAAAGCCAGGGCCTGCGCGTTGTGCCTTCGCCCGAGGCCGCGCTGATTGCCGTCGAACTCGACAATGGCTTCTTCAGCGGCCCGGCCGGCGGCGCCATGCGCAATGTGCCCATGGACCGCAATCCCGGCGCGACGCGCGGCGTGCACGCGCGCAAGTTCCACAAGACCGTGGTCGTCTGGAACGCGCTTACCCAGCGCGAGCTGGGCCAGGACTTCGAAGTCACGCCGCGGCAAGGCCGCGCGCCGCACGCGGGCGAAATGCTGGTGCTGCAGGTGCGGCTGCAAGGCCAGCCGCTGGCCGGCGCCAGCGTGCGCCTGGGCGAGAACGGGCCGGTGGCGATGACCGACGCCAAGGGGCTGGCAAGCATCCAGGCCGTGCGCGGCAGCAACCATGTGCAAGTGATCTTTCGCCAACCGGTGCAGGGCGACCCCCGGGGCACCGAGAACAGCTACGAAGCCCTGTTCAGTTTCGCCGCGCATTGATTGACAAAATAAAACGATCAATCGATCGATTTATTTCGCTTCACAGATGGGTGGCGCATGGCCAGACTGCAGGCCATGAACACCCTTCCCGCTTTTTCCGCCCCCGCGCATTTCTTGCGCCCCAGCCAGTCGCAGGCCGTTGTCGTCGGCGGCGGCACCATGGGCGCCGATGTGGCCGTGGTGCTGGCGCGCGCGGGCTGCCGCACCACGGTGGTTGAAACCACCAGCGAGCGCCATGCGGCGCTGCGCGACCAGGTCGCGCTGGGCCTGCGCCAGCTCGGCGCCGAAGAACAGCTGCGCCATCTGCACATTGCCGCCGAACTCGAGGCGCTGGACTGGGCTGGCATCGACCTGGTCATCGAATGCATTCCCGAACGCCTGGAACTCAAGCAGGCGCTGTTTGCCCGGCTGGAAAAGTGCGCCCGCGCCGATGCGCTGCTGGCCAGCAACAGCTCGAGCTTTCCGATCTCGGCCATTGCCCAGGGCCTGGCCACGCGCGCGCGCATGCTGGGCCTGCACTTCTTCATGCCCGCGCACCTGACGCCGCTGGTTGAAGTGGTCTCGGGCGAGGACAGCGCGGCCGAAGCCGCGGACAACCTCTACAGCTTCATGCGCCAGTGCGGCATGGTGCCGGTGCGCGTCAAGAAGGACTTGCCGGGCTTTCTCGCCAACCGGCTGCAGCATGCGCTGGCGCGCGAGGCGTTTGCGCTGATCGACGCCGGCATCGCCACGCCAGAAGATGTCGATGCCGCCGTGCGCTTCGGCTTTGGCTTTCGCTTCCTGGCCGCGGGTCCGGTGCTGCAGCGCGACCACGCGGGCCTGGAAGTGCACTGCGCGGCCGGCGCCACCATGTATCCGTCGCTGGCCGCCAACCATGTGCCCGCGCAATGCCTGTCGGAGCGCGTGGCGCAGGGCAAGTTCGGCATGAAGACCGGCGAAGGCTTCTTCACCTGGACGCCCGAAACCATGGCCGCTGAAAAGGCGCGCTACCAGAACCTGCTGCTGGCCGGCCTGGGCCTGCTGGCCGCCGAACTGCCGCCCGTACAAGACGCCGCCCAGGCCTGATTGCCATGACCCATTCCCTGATCGTGACCGTGGCCCCCAACGGGGCCTACAAGCAACCCGCCCAGCACGCCGCGCTGCCCATCACCGCCGATACGCTGGCCGCCACCGCCAAGGCCTGTCTCGATGCGGGCGCGGCCATGCTGCACATGCATGTGCGCCACCCCGACGGCCGCCACCTGCTTGACGCCCATGCCTACCAGCAGGCCACGGCCGCGGTGCGCCGCGCCGTGGGCCAGGAACTGGTGGTGCAGATCACCACCGAGGCCGCCCAGGTCTACCAGCCGCCGCTGCAGATGGCCGTGGTGCGCGAGGCCCGGCCGGAGGCGGTTTCAGTGGGCCTGCGCGAACTGCTGCAGCCCGGCGTGAGCGAGCGTGATCTGCAGGACTTCTTCCAGTGGCTGGTGGCCAACGATGTGATGACACAGGTGATTCTTTACGACACCGCCGATGTCGCGCATTGGCAGCGGCTGCGCGCCAGCGGCGTGATTCCGGATGCCAAATGGTTCTTGCTGTTCGTGCTCGGGCGCTACGCGGCCGGGCAGACCTCCAGCCCCACCGACCTGCTGCCGTTCCTGGCCGCCGATGACGGCGCCCATCCCTGGGCAATGTGCGCTTTCGGGCCGCAGGAAAACGCCTGCGCGATTGCCGCCGCGGCACTGGGCGGCCATGTGCGCGTGGGTTTTGAAAACAACCTCTATCTCAAGGACGGCAGCGTCGCCGCCGACAACGCCGCGCTGGTGCGCCAGGTGGCGCAGGGCGCGCAGGCCC
>JBBKVU010000575.1:0-6386 GCA_037968595.1 Comamonas sp. | reverse complement strand
TCTTCGGGCAGCGTCATGCAGCTGGCCATCAAGGAGAAGGCGGCGCTGTACGCCGCCTATATTCCCATGTTTGCCGGCGGGGGCATTTTCGTTCCCACGCCGCGCGAGTATCGGCTGGGCGACGATGTCTACGTGCTGGTGACGCTGCCCGAAGACACGCTGCGCTACGCGATTGCCGGCAAGGTCGCCTGGGTCACGCCCGCGCGCGCCGCGGGCAACCGCACCCAGGGCATAGGCCTGCAGTTTCCGCAGGACGAGAAATCGGGCCAGCTCAAGGCCAAGATCGAGCAGATTCTTGGCGCGGCGCTGTCCTGGGACAAGGCCACGCAAACGGTTTAGTGTCGCTAACACAACCCTTGCTGCGTCGTTGCGTTGCCTTGTCGTGCGATTTGCACTGCCTGCGGCACCGCGCCTAGCAGCAACCGCAAATCTCCGATTTGCTGGCTCGTGTTGGCGCCTCTTAGCGGCGCGCCCTGTTGCGGCTGCATGCCGATCCGCAGGCAGCGCGAAGGCGCGGCAGTCGTGGGTCGGCATTTTTGTTTTGAGAGTTTTTGATGTTTACCGATTCCCACTGCCACCTGAACTATCCCGCGCTTGCGCAGAACCTGCCGGAGATCCGCGCCGCGATGGCCCAGGCCCAGGTGGACCGCGCGCTGTGCATCTGCACCACGATGGAAGAGTTTCCCGACGTGCATGCGCTGGCCACAGGTTACGACAACTTCTGGTGCACCGTGGGCGTGCACCCCGACACCGAGGACATGACCGAGCCCGGCGTGCAGGACCTGCTGGCGCGCGCCGCCTTGCCGCGCGTGGTGGCCATCGGTGAGACCGGGCTGGACTACTACGGCATGGAAGACCGCAAGGGCGGACGCACGATTGCCGATCTCGAATGGCAGCGCGAGCGCTTTCGCGTGCACATCCGCGCGGCGCGCGCCTGCCACAAGCCGCTGGTGATCCACACGCGCAGCGCGTCCGACGATACGCTGGGCATTCTGCGCGAGGAGGGCGAGGACGGCTCGGCCAGCCAGGCCGGCGGCGTGCTGCACTGCTTCACCGAAACCGCCGAAGTCGCGCGCGCGGCGCTCGATCTGGGCTACTACATCTCGTTTTCGGGCATCGTCACGTTCAAGAACGCGCAGTACCTGCGCGATGTCGCGGCCTTCGTGCCGCTGGACCGGATGCTGATCGAGACCGACAGCCCCTATCTCGCTCCCATGCCTTATCGGGGCAAGACCAACAGCCCGGCCTATGTGCCTTATGTCGCCAAGCAGATTGCCGCGGTGCGCGGCCTGCCCGTGGAAGAGATTGCAGCGCTGACCAGCGCCAACTTCGACGCCTTGTTCAAGGGAGTGGTTTCATGAGCCAACTGCATACCCGCCGCCGCTGGCTGCAAACCGCGGGCGCCCTGGGCGCCGCCGGCCTCGCGGGTTTGGCCCGGGCCGACGCTGCGGTCGATTTCGAGCGTGCCCTGATCCAGGACAACCCCAGGGCCATGGTCGATCTGATTTTCCATGGTGCCGATCCCAACACCAAGGATTCGCGCGGCCGGCCCGGGCTGGTGGCGGCGCTGCACCGCGATTCGCTGCGTGTGTTCGAGGTGTTGCTGCAGTCGCCGGGCATACGCCTGGACGAGACCAGCGCCCAGGGCGAGAGCGCGCTGATGATGGCGGCCATCAAGGGCCATCTGGCGCTGGTGCGCAAACTGCTCGAGCGCGGCGCGGCAGTGCAAAAGGACGGCTGGACCGCCTTGCACTATGCGGCTTCGGCCGCGCTGCCTGACAGCCTGGCCATCGTGCAGCTGCTGGTGCGCAAGGGCGCGCAGATCGATGCGCCTTCGCCCAACGGCACGACGCCGCTGATGATGGCCGCGCAATACAGCTCGGAAGATGTGGTGGCCCAACTGCTCAAATATGGCGCCGATCCGCGCGCCAAGAACCAGCGCGGCTGGACCGCGGTGGATTTCGCACGCCAGGCATCGCGCGATTACCTCGTTGAAAGCCTGAGCCAGGCGCAAAAGCGCCAGCCCGGCAACCAGCCGGCGCGCAGACCGGGCTGGTGAGCGCTGAGGTCAGCACCCAGCCTGCGCCCATTCGGCGTACAGGTCGGGCTGGCCCGGAATGCGCAAGTGGCTTATCGCCATGGATTGCTGGGCAAACGGCTTGGCCAGGTCCTCGTAGACCGCCGCCGTCGACAGCCCGAACGGCGCGCCGTCTTCATTGGAGTAGGCATAGGCGACCTTGCGCACTCCCGCCATGCGCATCGCGGCCATGCACATGGGGCATGGATGGCCGCTCGCATAGACAACGCAGCCGCTCAGATCGGGCGAGCCGAGCTGGCGGCTGGCAGCGCGCAGCGCCGTCATTTCGGCATGGGCTGTGGGATCGTTGGTCGCCTGGATTTCGTTGACGCCGGTGGCCAGGACCGCGCCGTCGTGTACCACGACCGCGCCAAAAGGGCGTCCGCCCTGACCGATGTTGGCGCGCGCCAGCGCGATGGCCTGCTGCAGGTATTGGTTGTCGTTCGTCATGGGGTGTTTCCTTCAGGGGCCCATATGGAGATATCGGGCACCGGTGGAATGTTAAGACGAACGTCAGCCGTTTTCTGCACGCTGTGGGTCGCACCTTGCAGATGCATGCCTGGCAGGCAATGCGCCTGCGGGGCTTTCGGGCACTGCGGGCTTTCAGTCCGGTGCAATATCCGGCTCGTTGTCCGGCGAGAAGGGCGGGTGGGGCGGATCATCGCCGTCGGCGGGCTTGGGCTTGTCGGGCGTCGCCGGCTCCTGTTCGGGGTAGGGCTTGCCCACCGGGTCCATTTCCTCGTCTTCGGGAAGCGATTCTTGCGGTTTGTTCATGGTGAAGGTCCTGTGCGTCGGTGTTGCCAGCGTGGCGCAGGATCGTGGCGCCGGCTGTAGGAGCGATGCCCCGATTCCAACCGGCCGGCACGCAGCCTGCCTAATCCAGGTACTCGATCACAAAGCGGATGGCGGGAATGCCTTCCTGGCCGCCAAGCGGCATCATTTCCGAGAGCGGGCCGGGTTCTGCAATCACCTTGTAGTTGCTCAGGCCGGCTTGCTCCGCATAGGCATGAGCCTCTTCTTCGGTCTTGAAGGATTCGGTGGGTGTCATGTGCGGCCTCCTTGTATGGTCTTCGCAGCATGCGGCAGCGCGGGCCAGGATGCAAGCCGGAAAGGGCGGGGCGCCGGGAACGCGCCGCATAAAGAAATTAGATTTCTGTATTTGGTGTAACTAGGTGAAAACGATAGGATTTGCCGATTGATCCTATGGCTTCCCATGAATAAACGTAAACTTTTCAAGTCCACCCTGGCCCTGGCGGCCTGCACGCTGTTCTCGGCCGCGGCCTTCAGCCAGAGCGGAGAAATCAAGGTCGGCGTCACTGCCGGCCCGCATGCGCAGATCCTGGAAGCCGTGAAGGCCGCGGCCAAGAAGAACGGCCTGAACATCAAGATCGTCGAATTCAGCGACTTCATCCAGCCGAATGCGGCGCTGGCATCGGGCGAGCTGCAGGCCAACGCCTATCAGCATGCCCCGTATTTCACCCAGCAGGTCAAGGACCGCAACTATGCGCTGTCGGCCGTGGGCAATACCGTGATCCTGCCGATCGCCCTGTATTCCAAGAAGATCAAGAGCCTGGACGCGCTCAAGGCCGGCGCCCAGATCGGCGTGCCCAACGATCCCACGAACGGCGGCCGCGCCTTGCTGCTGCTGCAGCAGCAGGGCCTGATCAAGCTCAAGCCCGGCGTGGACATCAAGGCCACGCCGCTGGACATCGTCGAGAACCCGAAGAAGCTGCGCATCCGCGAACTCGATGCCGCCCAGCTGGTGCATGCGCTCAACGACCTCGATGGCGCGGTGATCAACACCAGCTATGCGCTGGCCGCCAAGCTCAATCCGACCAAGGATTCGATTGCGCGCGAATCGACCGACTCGCCCTACACCAATCTGATTGCCGTGCAGACCAAGGACAAGGACAAGCCCTGGGTCAAGGAACTGATCAAGGCATACCAGTCCGAGGAAGTGCGCAAGTTCGTGGAAGCCGAATTCCAGGGCTCCATCGTTCCCGCATTCTGAGGCGCGGTCCGGGGGCGCGGAGCGGGTGCATTGCACCGCCCCGTACCCCCGGCCTTTTTCATGGAACCAACGGAAGAAATGACGTGACGGGAAAAATCACCGAGGAACGCGACGGCCATGTGGTCCGCCTGCTCATCGACAACACCGCCAAGCGCAATGCCATCAGCCAGGCCATGTGGCTTGAGCTGGCCGACAGGCTGGAGGTGCTGAACGCCGACGCCCAGCTGCGCTGCATCGTGCTGCGCGGCGCAGGCACGCTGGCCTTTGGCAGCGGCGCGGATATCGAGGAATTCGAGCAGCTGCGCTCGTCCAAGGAAAAGGGCATTGCCTTTGGCCAGCAGGCGCACCGCGCCATGCGGCTGCTCAAGGCCTGCCCGGTGCCCACGCTGGCCGCCATCCAGGGCGCCTGCATTGGCGGTGGCCTGGAGCTGGCCGCCTGTTGCGACATCCGCATTGCCAGCGCGGACGCCAGGTTCGGCATCCCCATTGCCCGCCTGGGCGGCGTGCTGGCCTATCCAGAGCTTGAGGCCCTGCTGGCGATTGCCACGCCCAGCGTGGCCTATGAGCTGCTGTTCGAGGGACGGGTACTCGATGCCGCACAGGCCGCAGCCAAGGGCCTGGTCGCGCGCAGCGTCGCCAGCGAGGAGTTCGAGGCGGAAATCGCCCGCAGCGTGAAGAACATTGCCGAGCTCGCGCCGCTGTCGGCGCGCTGGCACAAGCAGTTCATCGCGCGCCTGGCCGCACGCCAGCCGCTGGATGAGGCGCAGCGCAACGAGGCCTATGATTGCTTCGATACAGAGGATTTCCAGGAAGGCTTCAAGGCATTCCTGGAAAAAAGAAAACCGGTTTTCAAGGGCCAGTAGGCAAGTTATGTCGATAGTGAAAAGAAAAGGGCCTCTGGCCGGATTGCGTGTCATCGAGTTGACCAATGTGATGGCCGGCCCGGTTGCCGGGCTGCTGCTGGCCGACATGGGCGCCGATGTCATCAAGGTCGAGAAGCTGCCCGGCGGCGACGACACGCGCCGCGCGACACCGCCCGAAATCAAGGGCGAGTCGGCGGCGTTCATGATGGTCAACCGCAACAAGCGCGGCATCGTGGTCGATCTGAAGAATGCCGCCGGGGTCGAACTGCTCAAGAAGATGATCAAGTCGTCGGACGTGGTGATCGAGAACTTCCGCCCCGGAACGATGGAGAAGCTGGGCCTGGACTTTACAACGCTCAGCGCCTTGAATCCGGCGCTGATCTACTGCAAGATCACGGGCTTCGGGCTGACCGGCCCCTATGCCCAGCGTGCCGGATATGACCTGATTGCCCAGGGCATGTCGGGCCTCATGAGCCTGACGGGCGAGGGCGAGGGCCGCCCGCCGGTCAAGGTGGGCGTGCCGATTGGCGATGTCACGGCGGGCATTCTGGCGTCCAGCGGCATTCTGGCGGCCTACATCGAACGCCTGCGCACCGGCCAGGGCCAGTACCTGGACACTTCGCTGTTCGAGGCCTCGATGATCCACACCTACTGGCAGATGGCAATGGCCTTTGCCACCGGCGAGTCCGCCGGCCCCATGGGCTCGGCCCATCCCGTGGCCGCACCCTACCAGGCCATGCCCACCCAGGACGGCTGGCTCAACGTGGGTGCGGTGAGCCAGGCCACCTGGGAAGGCCTGACCCGCGCCGTGGAACTGCCCGAGCTGCTGTCCGATCCCCGCTTCACAACCAACGCCGAGCGCATGCGCAACCGCGATCAGCTGATCGCGATCATCTCGCAGGCGCTGGCCGCCGACACCACCGCCAACTGGGTGCTGCGCTTCGAGCGCCAGGGCGTGCCCGCGGGGCCCGTGCTGAACATGCAGCAGGTCATTGACGACCCCCAGACCGCGGCGCGCGAAATGGTCATCAACGTCAGGCATCCCGTGGCCGGCGAGATCCAGTCGCTGGGACTGCCGATCAAGTTCTCCGGCGGCAACGGCGTGACCGATCGCGGCGCACCGCTGTATGGCGAGCACACGCTGGAACTGCTCAAGGAGTTCGATGTCTCTGCGGCCGAGATCGAGACCTTGATCGAGGCCGGGGCCGTGCATGCGCGGCCAGGCGTGGCCCTCTGAGGGTGAAGGCCTGAAGCCCCAGGGTGGCGACGCGCACGCGTTGCGCTCCCGGCAGGCATGAAAAAAGGAGCCCGCAAGGCTCCTTTTTTTCGGGCGCGGGCCGGTGTTGACCGGCGTCCATGCCCCCAGCCGCAGCGCAATCAGAGCGCTTGCATTTCGGCGTTGGCGTTGCGTGACGGCGCAGGCGCGGCCGGTGCC
>JBBKVU010000574.1:0-6570 GCA_037968595.1 Comamonas sp. | reverse complement strand
CTGGGACACCGCGCGCATCCCCGGCGGCTCCTCGGGCGGCAGTGCCGTGGCCGTGGCCGCGCGCCTGGCGCCGGCCGTGACCGGCACCGACACCGGCGGCTCTATCCGCCAGCCGGCCTCGTTCTGCGGCATCACGGGCATCAAGCCCACCTATGGCCGCGCTTCGCGCTACGGCATGATTGCCTTCGCGTCCAGCCTGGACCAGGCCGGCCCTATGGCGCGCAGCGCCGAAGACTGCGCCCTGCTGCTCAGCGCCATGTGCGGCCCCGACCTCGACCGTGACTCCACATCGCTCGACCGCCCGGTCGAGAACTTCGGCGCCACGCTGAACAACGACATCGCCGGCCTGCGCATAGGCGTGCCCGCCGAGTTCTTCGGCGACGGCCTGTCGGCCGACGTGCGCGCCGCCGTCGATGCCGCGCTGCAGGAGTACGTGAAGCTGGGCGCCAAGCTGGTGCCCATCGCGCTGCCGCGCACCGAGCTGTCGATTCCGGTCTATTACATCCTGGCTCCGGCCGAGGCCTCGTCCAACCTGTCGCGCTTTGACGGCGTGAAGTTCGGCCACCGCGCCAAGGACTACGTCGACCTGGTCGACATGTACAAGAAGACGCGCGCCGAAGGCTTTGGCGACGAAGTCAAGCGCCGCATCATGATCGGCGCCTATGTGCTCAGCGAAGGCTACTACGATGCCTACTACCTGCAGGCACAGAAGATCCGCCGCATGATTGCCGACGACTTCCAGGCCGCGTTCCAGCACTGCGACGTGATTGCCGGCCCGGCCGCGCCCACGGTGGCATGGGAACTGGGTGCCAAGAGCGACCCGCTGGCCAACTACCTGGCCGACATCTACACGCTGCCCGCGTCGCTTGCCGGACTGCCCGGACTGAGCCTGCCCGCGGGCTTCGGCGCCGGCGGAATGCCCGTGGGCCTGCAGCTGATCGGCAACTACTTCCGCGAAGGCCAGCTGCTCAACGCCGCCCACCGCTTCCAGCAAGCCACCGATTTCCACCTGCGCCAACCCGCCGGCCTGGCCCTGTAATCCCGCAGGAGAACTGTTACCCATGACCGCCAAACTCATTCACGGTTACGAAGTCGTCATCGGCTTCGAGACCCATGCCCAGCTCGCGACCCAGTCGAAGATCTTCAGCCGCGCGGCCACCGCCTTCGGCGCCGAGCCCAACACCCAGGCCTGCGCCGTCGACATGGCCCTGCCCGGCACGCTGCCGGTGATGAACAAGAAAGCCGTCGAGTGCGCGATCAAGCTCGGCCTGGCGCTGGGCTCGAAGATTGCGCCGCGCAGCATCTTCGCGCGCAAGAACTACTTCTATCCCGATCTGCCCAAGGGCTACCAGATCAGCCAGTTTGAAATTCCCGTGGTGCAGGGCGGCGAAGTGTCGTTCTTTCTCGGCGAGGAAAAGAAGACCGTGCGCCTGGAGCGCGCCCACCTGGAAGAAGACGCGGGCAAGTCGCTGCACGAGGACTTCATCGGCCAGTCGGGCATTGACCTGAACCGCGCCGGCACGCCGCTGCTGGAAATCGTCACCCAGCCCGACATGCGCTCGACCGAGGAAGCCGTGGCCTATGCGCGCGAGCTGCACAAGGTCGTGACCTGGATTGGCATCTGCGACGGCAACATGCAGGAAGGCAGTTTCCGCTGCGACGCCAACGTCTCCGTGCGCAAGCCCGGCGGACCGCTGGGCACGCGCCGCGAGATCAAGAACCTCAACAGCTTCAAGAACATGCAGCAGGCGATCGACTACGAGATCCGCTGGCAGATCGAGGAGATCGAGGACGGTCGCAGCATCCAGCAGGCCACGGTGCTGTTCAACCCCGACACCGGCGAGACGCGCGCCATGCGCACCAAGGAAGACGCGGCCGATTACCGCTACTTCCCCGACCCCGACCTGCCGCCGCTGGTGGTCGCGCAAAGCTGGGTCGACGAAGTGCGCGCCGGCATGCCCGAGCTGCCGCGCCAGCGCGCCGCGCGCTTTGTCGCCGACTACGGCCTGCCCGAGTACGACGCCACCACGCTGACCCAGAGCCAGGACATGGCCAGCTACTTCGAGGCCGTGGCCAAGGCCTGCGGCCAGGCCAAGCTGGCATCGAACTGGATCATGGGCGAAATCTCGCGCCGCCTGAACACCGAGGAAATCGGCATTGCCGACGCCAAGGTGGGCAGCGCCCAGCTGGCCCAGCTCATCGCCCGCATCTCCGACGGCACCATCAGCAACAATGCCGCGCGCCAGGTGTTCGAGGCGCTGTGGGACGGCGAAGCCGGGGACGTTGACGGCGTCATCGAGGCCAAGGGCCTCAAGCAGATGAACGACAGCGGTGCGCTCGAAGCCATCATCGATGAAGTCATTGCCGCCAACCCCGGCAATGTCGAGCAATATCGCGCGGGCAAGGACAAGGCGTTCAACGCCCTGGTCGGCCAGGTGATGAAAGCTTCCAAGGGCAAGGCCAACCCCGGCCAAGTCAACGAACTACTGAAATTGAAACTCACCCCCTGAGCCGCTTCGCGGCAGGCGCCGAGCCGTCTTCCCCCTCTCATCCTTCGGTGGAGGGGGACGGCAGCCTCACTGCGGGGCGGCCCTTGCTCGCTGCCCCTTGCTGGGGTGCGCCAGTTTCCATAGATCTCATGCAATCTCTCACGCGCATCCTGGGCAGCTGGGGGCCTCTGGCCCAGCGCCCTTCGGGCGGCGAACTGCTGCACAGCTCGCTGGGCGCGGCCCTGGGCCTGGCGCTGTCGGGGCTGCTGGTCTGGATAGGCGCGGCCGACGGTCTGCTGTTCCTGTTCGCGCCGCTGGGCGCCAGCGCCGTGCTGGTGTTTGCCGTGCCCAACAGCCCGCTGGCCCAGCCCTGGCCGGCGATCATGGGCAATACGCTGTCGGCGCTCTGGGGCTTGCTGCTGCTGGCCGCCCTGCCCCACCTGCCCAGTCCCTGGCCCGAGGCCCTTGCCGTCGGCGGAGCGATTGCCGTGATGCTGCTGTGTCGCGCGCTCCACCCTCCGGGCGGCGCCATGGCCCTGCTGGTGGTGCTGGCCGCGGCCAAGCTGGTGCCGCTGGGCTGGCACCTGATTGCCACGGTCTTTCTGCTGACGCTGGCGCTGGTGCTGGCCGGCGTTTTCTACCACCGCGCGACGCGGCGCACCTATCCGCTGCGCCACAAGCCGCCCGCACAGGCGCGCACGCCGGCCGCGGGCCGGCTGGCGCTGAGCAACGACGACCTCAGCGCCCTGCTCACGCGCTTCGACCAGTCGTACAACCTCAGCCCCGACGACCTGGGCGAACTGCTGGCCGCGGCCGAGGAGCAGGCCATACAGCGGCGCTTTGCGGCCGTGACCTGCGGCGAAGTCATGTCGGCCAAGCTGCTGACCGTCGCCCCCACGGATTCGCTGGAAACCGTTGCCGACCTGTTCCACCGCCATCTGGTCAAGAGCCTTCCCGTGGTCGGGCCGCAAGGCCAGCTGCTGGGCCTGCTGCTGCGCTCCGACCTGTTTGACTGGCTGTGGGAAGGGCACAGGCGCAGCCGCTGGCGCCAGCTGCTGCAGGTGCGCGCGCCGGCCGCGACCGTGCAGAAGCTGATGCGCGCGCCTGAAATCTGCGTGCAGGAAGCCACGCCGCTGGGCGAGCTGCTGGAAACGCTGGCCCAGCACACGGTGGCCTTCATTCCCGTGCTGCGCGGCAACCAGCTCGCGGGCCTGATCACGCGCACCGACGTCATACGCGCGCTGCTGCGGCTGCGCTAGCCACGGCCCAGGGGACGCGGCCAGACGGCCCGGCCGGCGCCGACGTTACGCCGGAGTTACGTGACAGAACACGTAACGTCGCCGCGCAACACGTGGCACCCGCCCGTGCAGAATCCATTGAAATCAAGGACTTAGCGAAGCTGCGCGGCGCTCCAGTGCGGCCGGAGGCGGTGGCACGGATGTTGCGGATATCCAGGAAAACAACGGAGCTTGTTGTTCGCGCCCCGCTTCATGTCCAGATATCAGGAGCATCTGTATGTCCGCACTCCTTGCCCCCAGTCACTTCAGCCAACAGAGCATGTGGGCTCCCGGCTTGGCCTCCGAGGCGCTCGAGGAAGGCCCGGCCGCCGTGCCCGAGGCACGTCTGGCAGGCGTGCGTGAGCAGGCAATCTGCTACGCCCTGAGCCGCCATGTTCCCGACATGGCGCATGGCTTCGTGGTGTCAGTCAACCAGCGCCATTGGCAGGTCAGCGGTGATCTGGCGACGCGCATTGCCTCGCTGATCCGTGAAGCGCTCATGGACGAGCTGGCCAAGACCGAATAGAGGGTCGGTCCGGGCGCACCAGCCCCCAAGCATCTGGCAATCCCATGACCTCGACGAGGTTGGGTCTTCTGGCGCATCGCCCTCGTTCCCGGGCGTAAGTGGATGCCGCGTCTGCAATGCCAGGCCTCCCGGCCTTGCCCGCAGTGGCCTACACTACGCTGATGAATCGACCGGCGCGTACCCGGTCGCAGCGGGTTCGATTGCGTTGATAGAAAGGGACACAGCCATGAGTACCACCATTGCCCAGCTCGATCTCGACAAGCTCCGCCACATCGTGCAGAAGTTCGATGCGTCCTCGTTCACTGCCGCCGGCATCGCCAGCGAATACAGCCAGGGCGCGGCCTCCGATGAAGAGGTCGCGCTGATCGAGGAACAGCTCCAGCGCCATGCCTCGGTGCTGGGCATCCACGCCCTGCCCGCGCAAGGCAGCGCCAGCGCCACTGTCTGGCGCACGGTCTAGCGCTGCGCCCCGGCAGCCGCGGGCCTGGGCCCAGCGGGCCGGCGCGCGCCGTGCGACCCGCCGTTTTCGCCGCGCTGCCGGCAACCACTCCCCCTTTTTTCTGGATCCCCTTTTCTATGCCCTCTTTGGATTTCAAGCTTGAGAAAAAGCTCTTTCGCCAGTTCTACGACCAGCACCTCGATACGCTGGACGAGGCAAAGGAGACTTTTGCAGCGCTTGCCCGCTCGTTGCTCAAGCAGGTCCCGGGACTGCAGCTGTCGAAGATAGAGGCGCGCGTCAAGGACAGGGAAGAGTGCATCCACAAGTTCCAGAGCAAATACCTGCTGGCGCTAGAAGCCGCGCAGCAGCCCTACACGATCCAGGAGCATGTGACCGACCTGATAGGCCTGCGCATCGTCTGCCTCTATGAAGACGAAGTGCACCGCGTCAAGAAAGTGCTGTCCGAGCATTTCGAGGTCATAGACACCACCGACAAGTCGGCCACGCTGGAAAGCACCGAAGGCGAGTTCGGCTACAAGGGCCTGCACCTGGATTTGCGCCTGGGCGCGGCGCGGCGCAGCCTGCCCGAGTACGCGTCCTATGCCGACTCGCGCGTCGAAGTGCAGATCCGCACCATCATCCAGGACTCGTGGAGCGTGCTCGATCACCAGATCAAGTACAAGAAATCGATTCCCGGCAGCCTCAAGCGCCGCATCAACACGCTGGCCGCGCTGTTCGAGCTCGCGGACCGCGAATTCCGCGAAATCCGCGATGCCACGGCCCAGGAACTGGCCGAGGCCGAAAGCCCGAATGCCTACCAGGAACTCGAAGCCGAGGAGGAGCCCAGCGTGCCGCCGCCGCGCTCCAGCGACACCTCGCACGACGAAGATGGCTCCACGCCGGCGCTGGCAAGCGCGCCCTCGGCCACGCGCGGCCAGCAGCTCGATGCCTTTGGCTTTCTGCGCATTGCCAACCACTTCTTCAACGGCTTCGAGTTCGCGCCGCACAAGGTCGACAGCTTCACCCAGGAAATCAACAGTTTCCGCCCCGGGCTCACGCGCACCGGCTTCAACCAGAGCATGCGCACGCACATCAGCACCGTCAAGGACTACAAGAAGCAGTTCGAGCTGCTGCACCCTGGCGACTCCATGGGCCCGTATGAAATGATCCGCCACTGCATGTACCTCAGCGACAAGCGCAGCTTCCAGCACCTGCTGGGCGCCGACATGCGCCAGGCGTTCGAGCGCTGGCTGACCACGCAGCAGGAAGCACAAGCCACGACCTGACACCAGGCAGCGTGCAGGGGTTGCGCCAGCGTTTATGCTCTGGCCCCATGGATTGGTCTGATTACCCTTTTGCCCGGCTCTATGCCTCCGTGCTGGCCGCGCTGTTCATCACGCTGGCCGCCGTCTGGCGCGTGCAGCGCGCGGCCGCTGCCGTGCTGGCGGAATCGTCCCAGGGACGCACGGCACGCCGGCTTGCCTGGGCCTATGCGGTGGGCGCGCTCGGCTGGTGGGGCTATGCCGCCTATGCGGGCTATGGCCGGTTTCTGACCGACGCCAAGCTGGCCCAGCTGATGAGCACCGACACGCTGGTGTCGCTGGCGCTGTTCATCGGCGCCATTGCCTGGGGCGCGGCATTCATGCTGCAGCTGGTGCTGCGCCTGCTCAGGACCGAGCAGCAACGCGGCGGCAACGGCCGCCGGCGCTGAAGGCGCCTCAGGGGGGCGATGCCCACAGCTGGCGCAGCTGGGCCAGCTCGGCGTCGAAGCGCTGCTGCAGGCGGCGCTTTTCCTGCTCCTGGGTCGCGAGATAGCGCGCCTGCTCGGCCAGCGCCTCG
>JBBKVU010000573.1:0-10404 GCA_037968595.1 Comamonas sp. | reverse complement strand
ACGCGCTGCAGACTGGCCTGGGCATGCAGCCACAGGTCGCCGCTGGTCGCGAGTTCGCTCAGCGTCTCCCAGACAAACTGCGGCGAGGGCAGCACCTGGGCCGAGATCCAGCCCTGGGCCGCGCCCACGGCCCAGAGTGCAAACAGCGCGATCGGCAGCAGGAAGGGCTCGGCGCTGCGGGCCATGCCCTGCAGGCGCTGGCGGCCGCTGGCGGCCGGTGCGGCCACGGGATAGGAAAGAATGCTGGCCATGCTGATCAGCGCTGAGCGACCGGAGTGCCTGCCGAGGCCTTGGCCACGCCCTTGGCGTCAAACGACTGCCAGCGCTTTTCCAAGCCCTGCTGCTTGAGCGCGGTCTGCAGATAGCGCGGCTCGAACCAGCCGTCGACGCTGATCGCGCGGCGTATCAGCTTGAGCTTGAGCGCGTCGCTGGCCACGGCCTTGTAGCGCCCGACAATGAACTCGTCGAGCAGCGGCGAATTGCGCAGCGCCAGCTCCTGCTTGTCGAATTCGGCTTCCCACGAGGCCTGGGGCGTGCCGCTGCGCGCCCAGATCTGGAACAGCTCGGCGCGGTTCTTTTCATCGGATGACCAGTTGGCGGCGCGCACGAACTGGTCGACGACCTTCTGCACCTGCGCGGGATGCTCCTTCTCGAAATCCTCGCGCACCAGCAGCGAGGCCTGGCGCGTGAGCGCCGGGTCCTTGCCCTGGGTCGAATAGATCACCTTGGCCAGACCGCTGTCGCGCACCTTGAACCATTCATAGCCGCCAAACGCCGCATCGACGCCGCTGGACACCAGGGCCGCCTGGGCGCTGCCGGTGTCGAGATTGACGGCCTTCAGATCGCGCTCGGCCAGGCCCACGCCCTCGAGCGCGTTGATGGCCACCAGATGGCCGTTGGTGCCGCGAAACAGCGAGACCTTGCGGCCCTTGAGGTCCTTGAGGCTCTGTATGTCGGACTGCGGCGGCGTCACCACATAGAGGTTGTTGCGCGCGCCGCTGGCCAGCAGCAGCTTGGTCTTCAGGCCGTTGGCGCGGCCGACGATGGAGGGCAGATCGCCCTGGTAGGCGAAGTCGATCTGCTTGTTTGACAGCGCCTCGTTCACTGCCGGCCCCGCGCCCTTGAAGAACAGCCATTCGACGCTGATGCCGTCGGCCTTGAAGGCCTCCTCCAGCGCCTGGTTGGCGCGCAGCACGCCGCCCGGCGATCCGCCCCAGGTCACGGGCTCGCCGCCGCCCGCGGTGGCCACGCCTATGCGTATGGTCTGCGGCGGCGCGGCCTGGGCCGTGGCGCCAAGGAGCAGGCCCAGGGCCAGCAAGCTGGCGCGTCGGCTGAAGGTGAAGGCGTAGGTCATAGGGATTCCTTTGGACAAAAGAAGGGCCGGGCGCAGCGCGTTGGCGGCGCGGCAGCAGAAAAAAAGTCGAAGAGAGGGGCGGCTCAGCGCTTGGCGAGCTTGTGTTCGATGTCGGTGCCGGCAAAGAAGTCCGGGTTGGCCTCGGTGTAGAACCGGTACGGGTTCTCGAACACCAGCGCGCGGAAATCGTCGGCGCTGATCACGCCTTGTTCCACGAGATCCCAGCTTTCGGCCAGCGGCTCGGTCAGATCGGGAACATCCCAGTGGCCTATGTCCGAAGACCAGATCGCATTGATCTTGGCGCCCAGCGGATTCACTGCGGTGTTGAACGCCGCGGCCACCGTGCGGTCGTCGGCCTCGGCGCCGAAGTAGAACGGCTTGACCCAGCGCTGGCGTATGTCCTCGGCGCTTTCAATGCCCGCGGCCAGGAAGTCATCGAGCTCGTCGCCTTCGGGCTCGCGGCTGTGCGGCAGCGCCGACACGCCCAGGCTGTCGCGCAGCAGCGTCTCCTTGTTGACCGGCCTGCCCTTGGTGAGTTCGCCGCCGTATTGCTCGAACAGCGCGGCCAGCAGTTCGATGTCGGCATGCGCCGGGTTGTAGTTTTGCACCGCCTGGCGATTGCGCTTCTCGAAGCGGTCGACCAGGTGGGTGTAGACATGCGCGCCCCAGTCCGCGCCGCCTTCGAGCAGCGCCACGCGCAGGCCCGGAAAGCGCCGCGTCACGCCGCCGAAGAACAGCGCCTTGGCAAATGCCTGCGAGCCGTCGGCAAAGTGGCCGATGTGATTGAACATGTAGTTGCTGATGGACTGCCGGCCGGTCCAGCCCTGGCTGCCGTAATGCGTGGTGACGGGCACGCCCAGCTCGACCACCTTGGCCCAGAACGGGTCGTAGTCGTGCGGGCTGTCGATGCCGTAGAAGTCGGTATAGCTGGCATGCCGCGCCACGTCGGGGTGCTCGGCCTTGGGGTACTTGGCGGCAATCGCCGGAATCGGCCGGCGCACGCCGCCCGCGATGTTGATGACTTTCAGGCCCAGCGTCTTGACCGCGAATTCCAGCTCCTCAATCCCCTCCTGCGGCGTGTTCAGCGGAATGCCGGCGACGGGCGTGAGCCGGTGCGCGTGCTTGCGGTACTGGTCGGCGTGGAAGTGGTTGATCGCGCGGTACAGCGGCTGGCGGAACTCGTCCGAAGCCGCGGCTGGCGCCAGCACATCGTTGGGAAACAGCACCGAATAATCGGCGCCCTGTTCCTCCAGGCGTTCGGCCAGCAGATCGGGCAGTGTGTAGGTGGCGAGATCAAGCGTGTTGCGCGTCACGCGTGCCCACCAGGGAGCGCGCAGCGTGCGGTGCTGCTGGCGCTCCTCGGGGGTCTGCTGGTACCAGTCCTTGCCCGCGGCCGAGCGCGTGGCAAAGCGCCCGCCCAGCGACTTGCGCAGCGCATCGACCAGCGCGCTGCCGCCGTAGTGCTGGACGTAGTCTTCGAGCGCGGGCGTGTAGTCGTTGACATGCACATCGGTGTCTATCACCGGGAAATCAAGCCGCGACTTGACTGCGGCGGAGCGCGATGATTCTTTGCTCGAGAGTCTTCTCGTCATGGCTTTCATCCTTCATGCAGTGGTTGCTGAAGGTTAAGAAGACATGGGCTTGCAAGGAACGAAGGAAAGAGATCTTCGATATCTGGTTTTTGGCTATGTCGCTTTGGCTGGGCGAAGGCAGGTGCTGGTTTTTATTGCATGGATATGCGGTTTTTGTACGAGGTGTGTCTGGCGCGGCGCTTCTTTTTTGAAGTGGGGCCGTTCACCCTTCGACAGGCTCAGGGCGAACGCTTCATTAACCGATCGTGGTGGGCCTGTCTGCGCGGCCCGGTCGAAGGGTGAACGTCCTGCCCTCAACTGCCAGGCGCTCCCCCAGCCAAGACCCCCATGGCCCGAATATCCTCCTGCGCCGCATCCAGCAACCAGCGCCGAAACTCCGCAAACCCCGGCCGCGGCCGGCGGTCGTGCGGCGTGCACAGGAAATAGCCGCGCTGCAGCGCGATCGGCAGATCGAAGGGCACGGCCACCGCGCCCGATTGCAGCGCGTCTTTCACCAGGCAGCGCTGCACCAGCGCCAGGCCCATGTCGGCAATCACGGCCTGGATCAGCATCGAGACCTGGTCGAAGGCCGTGGTCAGATTGGGCGCTGCGCGCCCGGCCTGCGCGGCGCGCAGCCATTGCGTCCAGTTGCCCGGCGCGGTCGTGTGGTACAGCAGCGGCTCGGCCGCGAGATCGCCGGGGCGCCGCCACAGGCCTTGCGCCAGCCGCTGCTGCAGGCGCGCGGGGTGGCAGATGGGCACCATTTCGCGGCCTATCACGTAGTCGGCGCTGCATTGCGGCCATTCCTCGGGGCCCAGTCCGGTGAGCACGGCGGCATCGGGCACCGTGCCCGAGAAGTCCTCGCCCTTGCTGTAGGGCACGAAGTTCAGCTTGATGCCCGGGTGCAGCTCCTGGAAGCCGCGCAGCCGCGGTATCAGCCAGACGCTGGCAAAGGTGGGCACCACGGCCAGATGCAGCGGACGATCGGCGGGCGCGACCCGCAGCCGCGCGCTGACTTCCTCGATGGCGGCCAGCGGCGCGCGCACGGCATCAAGCAGTTCGCGCCCCACGGGCGTGAGCGACAGCGCGTGCGCGTTGCGCTTGATCAGCGGCATGCCGTAGTGCAACTCCAGGCGCGCGACGGCCCGGCTCACGGCGCTCTGCGTCACGCAAAGCTCCGCCGCGGCGCGCGAAAAGCTGCCCAGCCTGACCGCCGTGGCAAAGGCATGGAGTTCGGACATCGAGGGCGAGTGCATTCGCATGGGGCAGGGGGGTCAATGGCGGTGCATGAGTGCCACGCGTCGGTGCGAGTATGCACAACAGTCATGCTCATTGCCAATTTGTCGTTTTGCGCCGCCGGGCCGGCGCCCGACACTTGGCAGCCATGACCACGCCCACCTTCCTCCCTTCCCGCCGCTCCGTCGCCCTGCTTGCCGCCTTCGCCGCCCTGGGCGCGGGCGTCGCGCACGCCGAGTACCCCGACCGTCCCATCAAGCTGATCGTGCCGTTTGCCGCCAGCGGCTCCACGGATCTCGCGGCGCGCCTGATCGGCGAGTACGCGGCCCGCGTGCTCGGCCAGGCGATCGTCATCGAGAACCGCGCCGGCGCGGGCGGCTCGCTGGGCATGGACATGGTCGCCAAATCCAAGCCCGATGGCTACACGCTGGGCATGGCCACCATGAGCACCCATGGCTCCAATGTCGCGGCCTACGGCAGCCGCCTCAAGTACGACCCTATCAAGGACTTCGTTCCGGTGAGCAATGTGGCGACCGTGCCCAGCGTGCTGGCCGTCACCGGCAAGTTCCCGGCGAAGAACATGGCCGACTTCCTGGCGCTGGCCAGGAGCGAACCGGGCAAGATCACGTTTGCCTCGCCGGGCACGGGATCGCTGGGTCACTCGAATGTCGAGTACTTCTCGAGCCTGGCCAAGATCAAGCTGCTGCACGTGCCCTACAAGGGCTCGGGCATGGCGCTCAACGACGCGATTGCCGGCCAGGTCGAGGCGATCACCGACAACCTGCCTTCGGCGCTGCCGCACATCAAGGCCGGCCGCCTGCATGCGCTGGCCGTGCTTTCGGACAAGCGCTCGCCCGCGCTGCCCGACGTGCCCACCTATGGCGAGCTGGGCTTTCCGCAGATGGGCAATGGCGGCTGGTTTGGCGTCGTCGCGCCCGCGGGCACGCCACCGGCGGTGGTGAAGAAACTCAACCAGGCAATCCACACCGCGATGAAGGAGCCCGACTTCATCAGCAAGATGGAAGAGGCCGGCGCGACGCTCATTCCCGGCACCTCGGCGCAGTTCCAGAGCCAGATCGAACAGGCCGTGCAGCGCTACAAGAACGTTGCCAAGGTCGCCAAGATCTCGATGGAGTAAGAATGCAAGACAACTCCGCCATGTTCCTGCTGCACGCGCCCGAAGGCGCGGCCATTCCGCTGGTCTGCGACTCGCCGCACAGCGGCGTTCGCTACCCCGAAGACTTCGGTCATGCGGTGCCGCGCGCGCTGCTGCGCGCCGCCGAGGACACCCATGTCGAAGCCCTCTGGGGCCAAGCCCCGAAGCTGGGCGCGACGCTGGTCGAAGCGCTGTTTCCGCGCAGCTACCTCGATCTGAACCGCACGCTCGACGACATCGACCCCACGCTGCTGGCCACGCCCTGGCCCACGCTGCTGGCCCCCAGCGAGAAGACGCGCATTGGCTCGGGCCTGGTGTGGCGCACGGTCAAGAACACGCCGATCTACGACCGGCTGCTGCCCGTGGCCGAAGTGCGCCAGCGCATTGAACGCTGCTACCAGCCCTATCACGCGGCACTGGCCGCGGCCGTGGAAAACACCCACCGCCGCTTTGGCGCCGTGTGGCATCTGAACCTGCACTCCATGCCCAACAACGCCTACGAGCGCCTGCAGATCCAGAGCGACAGGCCGCTGGCCGACTTTGTTCTCGGCGACCGCGACGGCACGACCTGCGAGCCGGCGTTTGTCGCGCTGGTCGAGGAATACCTGCGCGGCTGCGGCTACACGGTGGCGCGGAACGACCCGTACAAGGGCGTGCAGCTGATCGCCAAGATCGGCCAGCCCGCGCTGCAGCGCCACAGCATGCAGATCGAGATCCGCCGCCCGATCTACATGGACGAGGAATCGCGCGAACGCAATGCCAATTTCGACGCGGTGCGCAATGACATCACGGGGCTGTTCAAGACCATGGCCACATACTTCGCGGCGCATCCAGCATTGTCCGGCAGCCGAACCGCAGCGCATTCCTAGCGCTGGAGCACCGCGTTCTGCAGCTGCAGCACCGCCGCGCGCGTGTCGCCCAGCCGCGCGTCCTGGGCATTGGACGCCTGGATGATCTCGTCCATGATGTCGCTGGCGCGCGCCGCCGAGGCCAGCATCTGGCGCATCATGTCGCCCGATTCGTTGACGCGTGCCACGCCCTGCTGCACGGAATCGGTGGAGTGGCCGATGACCGTCTTGACCTCCCGGGCGGCATCGGCGCTGCGCTGCGCCAGGCTGCGCACCTCGTTGGCGACGACGGCAAAGCCGCGTCCATGTTCGCCGGCGCGCGCCGCCTCTACGGCCGCGTTCAGCGCCAGCAGATTGGTCTGGAAGGCAATGCCGTCGATGAGCCCGACCATCTCGCCTATGCGCCGGGAGTCGGCCATGATGCGTGACATCGCATCGACGGCGTTGTCCAGCGTCGCGTCGCCTTGCTGGGCAATGCGGGCGACTTCCCTGGCCTGGCCATGCGCAGCGCGCGCCTGCGCCACGCTGTCGCGCACCAGCTGCTGCAGCTGTTCGAATGCCGCCTGCACCAGCTGCGTGGCCTCGAAGCGGGCCGTGATGTCGGTGGCGTATTTGACGACCTTGAAAGGCCGGCCCGATGGGTCCAGCACGGGGCTGTAGTTCGCCTCGATCCAGACATCGTTGCCGCGGCGGCCCACGCGCCGGAACTGGCCCTGGTATTGCTGGCCCTGGGCGAGCTGCGCCCAGAATGCCGCGTACTCGGCGCTGTGCCGCTCCCGGGCATCGACAAACATGCTGTGGTGTTTGCCGACCAGCTCCTGCTCCGAGGCGTAGCCCAGCGCGTCGAGAAAATTGCGGTTGCAGCGCAGGATGCGCCCGTCCAGGCCGAACTCGATCACCGCCTGGGCCTCGCCCACGGCGGCCAGCTGGCTGGCGGCTTCCGCGTCGCGCAGCACCTCCGCCGAGATGTCCATGGCGTACATCACCACCCGCTGCACACGGCCGCTGCCGTCGAGCACGGGGCAGTAATTGGCCTGCAGCCAGACCGGGTGGCCGGCGTGCGCCAAGTGGCAGCAGCGCCCGACAAAGGCCTTGCCGGATTCGAACCGCGCCCAGAACGCGCGATACGCCGCTTCGTCGCAGGCCGCCGGGTCGAGCAAGATGCGCTGCGGGCGCCCGCGCAGCGCATCGAGCCTGTAGCCCGTCAGTTCCAGGAACTGCGGATTGGCCTGCAGGATATGCCCGCGCGCATCGAACTCGACGACGGCCTGGCTGCGGTACAGCGCCTGCATCTGGGGGCCGCTGCGCTCGGCGCGCATGCCCAGTCGAGCCAGTAGGGAACGGATAACACGCATGAAGTGACCTTGGAGTGAAAGGCTCAGCGGCCTGGGGACGGTTGTTGCGGGGCCTCGCCATCGCCGGCATCGAGCGGCTGGTCCGCCTCCAGCCAGGCCATCAGCGCGGCGGCGGACATGGGGCGGGCGAAGTAGAAGCCCTGGAACTCATCGCAGTCGACGGCGCGCAGCATGTCGTGCTGGGCCTGGGTTTCCACGCCTTCGCCGACCACGCGCATGCCCAGCGCATGCGCCAGTTTCACCACCGCGCCGACCACGGCGCGCGCCTGCGCGCTGTGTTCCAGGTCGCTGACGAAGCTGCGATCGATCTTGAGTTGCCGCGCCGGCAGCTGGCGCAGGTAGTTGAGGCTGGAGTAGCCGGTGCCGAAGTCATCGATGGACAGGAAGACGCCAATGCGCGCCAGCCCTTCAAACGTGTGCTGGGTGGCGCGCAGGTCCTCCATGGCCACCGTTTCGGTGATCTCGCACAGCAGTTGCGCGGCATCGATTCCGTGGCAGCGCAGCGCGTTCTCTATGCGCTCGGCCAGGTCGTTCTCGCGCAACTGGTGCACCGAAAGATTCACCGCCACGCGCATGTGCAGACCCTGCGCGGCCCATTCGGCCATCTGCCGGCAGGCTTCATGGATGACCCAGTTGCCCAGCTCGCCTATCAGTCCGAAGCGCTCGGCCAGACCGATGAACATGGTCGGACCCAGGGTGCCGTGCACGGGATGGTTCCAGCGCAGCAGGGCCTCGACGCCGCTGCTGCGGCCCTGCTTGCCGTCGATCTTGGGCTGGTAGTGGAGCATCAGCTCGCCGCGCGCGGCGGCGCCGCGCAGCTCGTTTTGCAGCGCCAGCTGCCAGGCGGCGTCGGACTCCATGTGCGGCTCGAACACCACGCAGCGCGCGCCGCCGGCGCGCTTGGCGGCATACATGGCGGCATCGGCGTTGGCCACCAGCTTGTCGGCGTCGCCCGTCCCGGGATAGGTGACCAAGCCTATCGAGCCGGCAATCTGCACCGTCTTTTCGGCCACGCCAAAAGGCTGGGACAGCGCGGCCAGCACGTGCTGCGCGACGCCGACCGCCTCGGCCTCGCCCGCGATGCCTTCGAGCAGGATCAGGAATTCATCGCCGCCCACGCGCGCCACCGTTGCCGGCGTCCGCGCCGCCTGCAGCAGCCGTTCTGCGGCACTGCGCAGGATTTGATCGCCTGCGGCGTGACCAAACGAGTCGTTGATGGGCTTGAAGCCATCCAGGTCGACAAACAGCACGGCCAGACGGCCTTGCGCAGGGTCCAGCCGCTGGCGCGCGAGGCGCAGCCGGTCTTCGAAATGCAGTCGATTGGGCAGGCCGGTCAGCGCGTCCGACAGCGCGCGCTTTTGCAGCTCGTCGTTGGCCGCCTGCAGCCGCAGGTTGCTGTCCTGCAGCGACTGCGTCAGCCGCAGTGCCGTGCTTTGCAGGCGCGCATCGAGCACCGAAGCAAACAGCATGCTGATCAGCAGCAGCACGGAGGCCATCAGCACCAGCGCCGTCAGCGCCGGGCCGTTGAGTTCGCCGGCGCTGCGGCATACCGAGCCGACGCTGAAGCTGGCCGCGGCCATGCCGGTGTAGTGCATGCCGCAGATGGCGAGCGCCATCACCAGGGCGGCGCCGAGCTGCACCGCAAACCGCCGGGCGTGCCTGGCCCGGCGAAACGCCGCGAACAGCCACAGCGCGGTGGCCGAGGCCAGGATGGCAATCAGCACGGAAAGCGCGACCAGCGCCCAGTCCCAGACGATGGCCGGCGCCATCCCCATGGCGCCCATGCCGATGTAGTGCATGCCGCTGATGCCCAGGCCCATGACCACGGCGCCCAGTGTCAGGTCGCGGCGCGGGGCGCGCCTGCTGCTGGCAAGATGCAGCGCCAGGCCCGACACCGCCACGGCTGCCAGCCAGGAGAGCAGCGTCAGTGCGCCATCGAAGCCCACCGGAATCGGCAGCACGAAGGCCTGCATGCCCAGGAAGTGCATGGACCAGATGCCCGTGCCCATGACCACCGAGCCAGCGGCCCACCATGCAAGCCGCCCCTGGTGGCCGGGGCCGCGCACCTGCCGGGCGAGATCGAGGGTCACATAGGACGCGAACAAGGCGATCGCAAAGGAGGCCGCCACCACGTAGGGGTCGTGGCTGACGCGTAGGAAACTGTTCACTTGGGAGAAATTCTGGTTGCGACCCGCATGGGCAAAGACGAGTCGGCCGGTCAAACCATGGCGCAACAAGGGCCCACACTGAACGAGCTGGACGGCAGTGTATGGAGGGGGGCGGGTTCAATCCTGATCGAAAGATGATTTCTGCGCTGGCGCCTGCGCGCGCCCTATGCGCTCGAGCACGCTGCGCCCGCGCGCATCGGCCAGCACGGCGCTGTGGATCTCGGGCAGATGCAGCAGCAGCGGCAGAATGCTGACCCGCGCCGCGAAAGCCTGCTCGATGCGCTCGAAGGCATCGTCCACTTCACCCAGGAGCAACAGTGCCGCGACATGGGAAAGCCGCAGGCTAGGGCCCTCGTCGTCCTGGGCGCGGATCGAGTGCCAGGCCGCCGCGTGGTCACCGCAGCGCGCGTGGATGTACGCGAGATTCGAGTTGCACAGCGGCCAGGCCAGGCAGTCCACGCGCACCTGCCGGGCGCGTTCGGCCAGCGCGGCGCTGGGCGCCTGCGCGGCCTGCAGTGAAATCCAGTAGAGATTGCCGGCGGCGCTGTCCGGAAAGCGCGCGCACATGTCGGCCACCACGTCGACCGCGCGCTCCATGTGCCCCAGCGCCAACAGCGCGCGCGCGTACATGATGGATATCGCGACCGAAAACGGGCGCAGCGCATGCGCCGTCTGCATGGCCGCCACGGCCGGCTCGCGCCGGCCCTGGGCCAGCA
>JBBKVU010000572.1:0-3416 GCA_037968595.1 Comamonas sp. | reverse complement strand
CGCGCTCCAGCGCCTCGCCATGGCTTGCATGCTCGGCCAGCCAGGCGTTGAGCGCGCGCTCGTCCGCGCTGGACCAGCCCGGCTGCTGGCGCCGCACATGCCAGTCGCCCGCGCGGTGGTTCAGCGCCAGCAGCTGCTCCGGCGGGAGGTCCTGCAGCAGGGACGGGCTTGGCTTGGCGCTCATTCTGTTTCGCCCTGCGCCCGTGCACCGGCGCGTTCATCGTCAGCGTCTTCGCTCAGCCCATGCTGCAGGGCTTGCAGGCGCTGCATCTGCGCGGCACTGGCAAACAGCACCCGCGTCTCGCAATAGGCCAGGGCGCGCGCCAGGTGCTTCACGGTCATGCGCAGGGAAATGCCCATCTGGTCGGCGGTGTCCTGCACCGTGCAGCCCTCGATGCGGTGCAGCACAAAGGCCTGGCGCTGGCGCTCGGGCAGCTCCTGCACCGCCTGGTGCAGGCGCGTGAGCCGCTGGCGCTGCTGCGCCGTCTGTTCGGCGTCGCCCTGGCTTTGCGCCGCCAGCGCATGCAGCTCCGCATGGCATTCATCATAGGAAACAGCTTGCAGCCCCTGTGCCTGCGCGCTCTTGTGCCAGCTGCGCGCGGCCACGCTGCGCAGCGTCTGGCGCAGATAGGGCTGCTCCTCTTCGGGACGCAGCACCCTGCCCGTGGCGGCCACGCGCACAAACACTTCCTGCGCCGCATCCTCGACTTCCGCCGTTGTGCCGAAGTGGCGGCGCAGCATGCGCATGACAGGTATGCGCCAGCGCGCATAAAGGCTGGCCAGGTGGCCGCCCGGCGCATCGGCCGGCTCCACCAGCGCGCTGTCCTTTGAATGCAGGTCGCGCTGCATCAGCGTGCAGGCCTGGCGCGCAGGCACGCAGCTGCGGCCCCAGGGCTGCAAGGCTGGCGCTTGAAGGGAAAGGAAAGGCGGTAAGGCACGGCGGGCATGGAATGGCCGCCGCTGCGAAGTGGCAATGCGCGCCGCAGCAGCCCATGGGCGTGTTCGCGCGTGTCCGTCGAGCGGCAACATTAAATCGTATACGATTGTACTGAGAATAGTTCTCATCCACTCACCTGCCGCGTAAACGCCACAAAGCAGGCCAAGCCGCTCCAAGCCGCAGCCACGCTGGGTTTGCGGTCCTGGGCCGATGGCCTGGTTCAAACGCACAAACAGAAAAGCCCCAGATCATTTCTGATCTGGGGCTTCATGTTTGGTGGCCTGGGACGGAATCGAACCGCCGACACAAGGATTTTCAATCCTCTGCTCTACCGACTGAGCTACCGGGCCTGCTGAAGCTCAAATTATAGGGGCACTTTTTGCCCCAAAAATGAAAATCGCGTTTTTTTTCAAAAAATCTTAATTTCGCTTGTTTCGGCCCAGGTCTACGCCCAGCTGGCGCAGCTTGCGGTACAGGTGGGTGCGCTCCAGACCGGTCTTTTCGGCAACACGGGTCATGGAGCCGCCTTCGCGTGCCAGATGGAATTCGAAGTAGGCTTTCTCGAAACCGTCGCGCGCTTCGCGCAGCGGTCGGTCGAGGTCGAAGCCCTGGTGCTGCTCGGGGCCGGCCTCGGGTGCCGCACGCACGACCGAAGACATCGCGTGGTGGTGCGAAGTCTCGGCCTGCGCCGCGGCGTTGCCGGTGTCGGCCGCCGCATGACCGGGTGGTGATGCGGCCTGCGCACTGCTGCGCGCCAGCCCCTGCTCCACTGCCTTGAGCAGCTTTTGCAGCGTGATGGGTTTTTCCAGGAAGGAGAACGCGCCTATGCGCGTCGACTCCACGGCGGTGTCGATGGTGGCATGGCCGCTCATCATGATCACCGGCATGGTCAGTTGCCCGGCCGCAGCCCACTCCTTGAGCAACGAGACTCCGTCGGTGTCGGGCATCCAGATGTCCAGCAGCACCAGGTCATAGCTGCTGGCCAGACGCGCTGCCCTTGCCTGGGTCGCGTTCTCCGCCAGGTCGACACTATGACCCTCGTCGTTGAGGATTTCCGACAACAAATCCCGAATCCCCAATTCGTCGTCGACCACCAGTATGTTTGCCATGTGTATTGAAACGCCTATGTGCTGCGCTGAGCGGAGCCCTCCGCGAGGGCCTTACTTACAGGGGCAAATGATAGCGACACTTGCGCTCCCTGCACTATCCCGTTTTCTACCCGGTTGCTCAACTTGATCCGGGCTCCGTGTTCATCTGCAATTTTCTTGACCACCGCCAGCCCCAGACCGGTGCCGCGTGCCTTGGTTGTGACATAGGGCTCGAAGGCCCGCTGCAGGATGTTTGCCGGGAAACCCGGCCCCCGGTCACTGATGTTCAGCTGAACGCGCTCGGTGAGTGCATTCCACTGCGTGCTGAGTTCCACTGCCTCTGGTGCGCTGCCGGTCTCGGCCGCGGCCTGTTCGGTCGCATCCTGCGCATTTTGCAACAGGTTATGGACTATCTGCCGCAACTGCTGCGCATCCCCTGCGATCGGCGGGCAGTTCGGGTCGAGATCGACCTTGACACGCACCGGCGCATTTTCCTCGCCATAGAGGTGCATCACGTCGGCCAACAGGCCATTGAGGTCCAGCGGCAACAGTTCGGCCGCGGGCAGGCGGGCATAGTCGCGGAATTCATCGACAAGATGTTTCATCGCCCCGACCTGGTCGACAATCGTCTTGACCGACTTCCCCAGCAGGGCCTGATCGGTGGGCGAGAGCTTGTCCATCAGCTTCATTGCCAGGCGCTCGGCCGACAGCTGTATCGGCGTCAGCGGATTCTTGATTTCATGCGCCACGCGGCGCGCGACTTCGCCCCAAGCCTGGGCGCGCTGGGCCGAGACGATCTCGGAAATATCGTCGAACACCAGCAGTCGCTGGGTGTCGGGCAACTCGGCGCCGCGCACCACCAGGCTGGTGCTGTCGTGCACCACGCCACCGCCGGCCGGGCTGTGCAGTTCATGCACTTTCTGCCAGCGGTCGCGGCCCAGCGAAGCCCCGCCTTCGCCCAGGAACTGCGCAAACTGCTCGCGCACGATCTGCGCGAATTCGGCCAGGCCGGGCACATCGTCCAGCAGCCGGCCCTGGTAGGCGGCCATGGGCACGCGCAGGATGCGGGTCGCGCCGGGGTTGCTCGAGACCATATGGCCGGCTTCGTCCAGCACGATCACTCCCGAAGTCAGATTGTCGAGAATGGTCTGCAGGTTCGAGCGCGCGGCATCGACATCGGCCATGCTCTGGCCCACGGCGGCATGCGCCTCGGCCAGCTGCTGGGTCATCAGCGCGAACGCGCGCGTGAGCCCGCTGAGTTCGTCGGCGCTGGGCAGCGAGGCCTTGGGCCGCAGGTCGCCGCGCGCGACTTCACGCACGCCCTGGGCCAGCAGCACCGCGGCGACCAGCACGTTCATCGTGAACAGCCAGTTGTAGTTGCGTTCGTAGAC
>JBBKVU010000571.1:0-4113 GCA_037968595.1 Comamonas sp. | reverse complement strand
ATTCGGCCACGCGCAGCTCGCCGCTGATGCGCAGCCTGCCGGCCGCGGGCGTGGCGCTCAGGCGCGTGGCCGAATACCTCTGCACGCGCGCCAGCGCATCGGCCAGCGGCATGTCATGGAATTGCAGTTCGCCATGGCGCCAGCTGGCGGGCCGCTCGATGGCATCGCGCCGTATCTCGCCGTCGAACGCGCGCAGGCTCTGGCCTGCGGTCAGTTCGTCGGTCTGGCCACCGGTATCCACGCGCACCCGGCCCGATTCGACCTGCACCAGCACGCCTTGTCCGCCGTCGATCTCGACGCCGAAACGCGTGCCCAGCACGGTGACCTGCACGCCACGCGCCTCGACGATGAAGGGCCGATTCTCGTCGCGCTGCACGGCGAAGAACGCCGCGCCCTCAAGCAGACGTATGCGCCGGCTTGCGGCGCTGTAGTCGACTTCGACGCGGCTCGATGCGTCGAGCGTGAGCTCGGAACCGTCGGGCAGGCCGCGCTGCAGTTGGCGGCCGCGCACGGTGGCCAGCGCGGTCTGGAAACGCAGGGCTTCGCGCTGCAGGTGATGCCATGCGGCCGTGCCGGTGACACCGACGGCAAACACACCCAGCAGCGCGGCCAGCGACTTGCGCCGGCCTGCGCTCCTGGCGGCACGCGCTGGGGCGCGCGTGTTGCGCCAGGCATGCAGCGCGTCTTCCATGCAGCGCGCGGCCTGGGCGATGTCGCGTTCCACGGTGTTGAGCGAAACGCCGAGTCGGGCCGCAATGTCGGCCTGCTTTTCGCCATGCAGTCCACTGGCCAGATAGGTCTCGCGCACCCGCGGGCTCAGGCCGGCCAGCGTTTTCTCGACCACGGCCAGGGCCTGCCGGTACATCGCGCTGTCGGCTACGTCGGGCGTCTGCGCGGGCGCGCCGGCATCGATCTGCTCGCATTCCGCGAGGTAGCCAGCCATCCAGTGGCCGCGCCGCAGATGGTTCATCGCCACGTTGTGCGAGATGGTGAACAGGTAGGCACGCGCGTCCGTGGGAACGGTGTCGCCATCGGACTGGCGCTCGGCAATGCGCAACCAGGTATCGTGCGCCAGGCCGCGCGCTTCCTCGACATTGCCGGTGCGCCGCGCGATATAGCGAATCAACTCCGCGTAATGGGTTTCAAACGCGGCAAGCAGGGTGTGGGTGGAGGAGGCGGACGCAGGCATGAAGCGGCCGATTATATCGACCGTTGAGAATGCTTCTCATTTTCCTGTGCCTCCTGTGTGAGGCCCGCAACAGGGGCCGCCGCTCAGCGGTGCAGTTCGCCAGCGCTTTCAGGCTGATAGATGATGCCGGTCACGCGCACCGTCATGGTCTTGCCGCCGGGGCCGGGCCAGGCGAGTTCGTCGCCCACGGACAGCCCCAGCAGCGCGCTGCCCACGGGGGCGAAGATCGACACGCGATCGGCGCTGCCGTCGATGTCGCGCGGATAGACCAGGGTCAGGCGGAAGTCCTGGCGGGTTTCGAGGATCTCGAACTGCACGGTGGAGTTCATGGTCACCACGTTGGGCGGCATCTGCGCCGGCTCGACCACGTCGGCGCGGTCGAGTTCGGCTTCCAGATCGGCCTTGCCCGGAAACACGGACGCGGGAATGGCCGCCAGCAAGGCTTCGATGCGATCGAGATCGAGGGACGAAAGAATGATCTGCGGTTTGCGCGACATGGGGTACCTTGCTGAAGACTAACGCTCCACTGTAGGTGATGCATCAATCCCGCACTGTTTTGGTGCGAATTGACAGCCCGTTGCCGGGCCGGCGTTCAGCCCGTCAACTGCTCAGCGTGGTGGCGCAAATGGTCGTCAATGAAGGTTTGTATGAAGTAGTAGCCGTGGTCATAGCCGGGCTGGCGGCGCAGCGTCAGCGGCTGGCTGGCCTGGGCGCAGGCGGCTTCGAACGCTTCGGGCAGCAGCTGCTTTTCCATCAGGAACTTGTCGGCCAGGCCCTGGTCGACCAGAATGCCCGCGGGGTAGGGCGCGGACTTCTGCGCGGCCATCAGCAAGCTGGCGTCATGCGCGGCCCAGCTTGACTCGTCTTCGCCCAGATAACCGGTGAAGGCCTTGCGGCCCCAGGCGCATTGCGTCGGGTTGGCAATCGGCGCGAACGCCGACACGCTACGGAATGTGCCCGGATGGCGCAGGGCCAGCGTCAGCGCGCCATGGCCGCCCATCGAGTGGCCGAAGACGCCTACGCGCTCCAGGTCGATAGGCAGCTTGCGGCCCAGCAGCGGCAGGAGTTCTTCGATCAGATAGCTCTCCATGCGCCAGTGCAGGCCCCAGGGGCGGGTCGTGGCGTCGAGGTAGAAGCCCGCTCCCACGCCGAAGTCCCAGCTCTCGGCTTCGCCGGGCAGGTTGGCGCCGCGCGGGCTGGTATCGGGCGCGATCAGCGCCAGGCCCAGCTCGGCCGCCAGGCGCTGGGCGCCGGCCTTGGTCATGAAGGTTTCCTCGGTGCAGGTGAGGCCCGCCAGATAGACCAGGGCCGGCACTTTCTCGCCGGCCACGGCCTTGGGCGGCAGATAGACCGAGAATTTCATCGGCAGGCCGATCTCGTTCGAGGCGTGGCGATAAAAACGCTGGGCGCCGCCAAAGGCGGCATGGGCGCTGAGCAATTCGAGGGTGTCGGACATGCGGGGTTCTCTCCAGAAAAATACGGCCTGTGCCAGCACGGGCCGGGTTATGTTTTAGTAGACCACGACTGAACGGATCGATTCTCCGGACTTCATCAACTCGAAGCCATGATTGATGTCCTCGAGCTTCAGATGGTGGGTGATCAGATCGTCGATATTGATCTTGCCTTCCATGTACCAGTCGACGATCTTCGGCACATCGGTGCGCCCGCGCGCGCCGCCGAAGGCCGAGCCTTTCCATTCGCGGCCCGTGACCAGCTGGAACGGGCGCGTGGAGATCTCGGCGCCGGCTTCGGCCACGCCGATGATGACGCTCTGACCCCAGCCCTTGTGCGTGCATTCGAGTGCCTGGCGCATCACCTGGGTATTGCCTATGCACTCGAAGCTGTAGTCGGCGCCGCCGTCGGTCAGCTGCACGATGGCATCGACCACATTGTCGACTTCCCTGGGATTGACGAAGTGCGTCATGCCGAACTTGCGCGCCATTTCCTGGCGCTCGGGGTTGATGTCTACCCCAATGATCTTGTCGGCGCCGACCATCTTCGCGCCCTGGATCACGTTCAGGCCGATTCCGCCCAGGCCGAACACCACGACGTTGGCGCCGGCTTCGACCTTGGCCGTGAACAGCACCGCCCCCAGGCCCGTGGTCACGCCGCAGCCGATGTAGCAGACCTTGTCGAACGGCGCATCCTCGCGGATTTTTGCCAGCGCGATTTCGGGGACCACGGTGTAGTTGGAGAACGTCGAAGTTCCCATGTAGTGCAGTATGGGCTGGCCGGCCATGCTGAAGCGGCTAGTGCCGTTGGGCATCACGCCCTTGCCCTGCGTGGCGCGCACGGCCTGGCACAGATTGGTCTTGCGCGACAGACAGAACTTGCACTGGCGGCATTCGGCGGTGTACAGCGGAATGACATGGTCGCCCTTTTTGAGGCCGGTCACGCCCGGGCCTACGTCCACCACCACGCCCGCGCCCTCATGGCCCAGGATGGCCGGAAACAGGCCTTCGGGGTCGGCGCCCGACAGCGTGTAGTAGTCGGTGTGGCAGATGCCCGTGGCCTTGATCTCGACCAGCACTTCGCCGAACTTCGGGCCTTCGAGGTCCACGGTTTCAATCGTCAGGGGTTGTCCGGCCTTCCAGGCGACAGCGGCTTTGGTTTTCATGGGGAATCCTTGAGGTGAGGGACAATGCCGAGGCAGCCGGCATTGCCAAGTGGCGCGACTTTAGGACAGGGCCCCGGCCCTGCAAAGCGCCATGGCCGACAAGCGGCCTGCTTTGTCCGAATCCCACGGGCCGGTGGCTGCCGGACCTTCTTTTGCGCCCATGGACTCCACAGATCCCACTCCCCACTTGCCGCATGGCGGCGCGCACCGCGTCGACATCCTGGTCTATCCGGGCTTCAAGGCGCTTGAAGCCATAGGCCCGATGTCGGTGTTCGACTATGCCAATGTCCACCTAGCCCTCAAGGGC
>JBBKVU010000570.1:0-2599 GCA_037968595.1 Comamonas sp. | reverse complement strand
TCCTCGGCCGACTCGACGGCGTCGAGCACGGCGCGCGCGCGCAGCAGGAACAGGCTGCCTTCCTCGGTCAGCGCCAGGCGGCGCGTGGTGCGCCGCAGCAGCGTGGTGCCCAGCTTGTCCTCGAGCCGGCGCAGCGTGCGGCTCACGCCCGAGACCGTCTGCCCGAGGTGCTCGGCCGCGGCGGTGATCGAGCCGGTGTCGATCACGCTTACAAAGGCCTGCAGTTCATCCAGCGTGGTTTTCATATATTGTTGATTTTGAATCAAGAGTATTGTGCTGATGACCGTCTTTATCTGCAAGTATCCGGCGCGCATAGTACAGGCATTCCATTTCCATGCCTCTGCCATGCCACTTGCTCTTCTTGCGCTGACCATCAGCGCCTTTGCCATCGGGACGACCGAGTTCGTCATCGTCGGCCTGCTGCCCACGCTGGCTGCCGACCTGGCCATCAGCCTGCCTTCGGCGGGTCTGCTGGTGAGTCTTTATGCGCTGGGCGTGGCCATAGGCGCACCCGTGCTCACGGCCCTGACCGGAAAGCTGCCGCGCAAGGTCCTGCTGCTCAGCCTGATGGCCTTGTTCACCGCCGGCAATCTGCTGGCCTGGCAGGCGCCCAGCTATGAATCCCTGGTCGCGGCGCGCGTGCTCACCGGCCTGGCCCATGGCGTGTTCTTCTCCATAGGCTCGACCATTGCCACCAGCCTGGTGCCGCGTGAAAAGGCCGCCAGCGCGATTGCCATCATGTTCACCGGTCTCACGGTGGCGCTGGTGACCGGCGTGCCGCTGGGCACCTTCATAGGCCAGCACTTCGGCTGGCGCGAGAGCTTTCTCGCGGTGTCGCTGCTCGGCGCGCTGGCCTTTGTCGGCAGCTGGGTGTTCGTGCCACGCAAGCTGCGTCACACGCCGCCCGCGTCGCTGGCCCAGCAGGCCAGGGTATTGATGGAGCCGCGGCTGCTGCTGGTCTATGCGACCACGGCCATTGGCTACGGCGGCAGCTTCATTCCGTTCACCTTTCTCGCCGCCATCCTGACCGAGATTTCGGGCTTCAGCGCCGCTGCCGTGGGCTGGGTGCTGCTGGTCTACGGCGTGTCGGTTGCGGCCGGCAACCTCTGGGGCGGACGCCTGGCCGACCGCAAGGGGGCGATCCCCGCGCTGAAGATCATCTTTGCGGCGCTGGCCGGCGTGCTGCTGCTGCTGAACTTCACCGCGCCCCATGCCTGGCTGGCGCTGGCCACGGTGCTGCTGTGGGGCGCGGTGGCCTTCGGCAACGTTCCCGGTCTGCAGGTCTATGTCGTCAAGCAGGCCGAGCGCTTCGCGCCCCAGGCCGTGGACGTGGCTTCGGGCCTGAACATCGCCGCCTTCAATCTGGGCATTGCCGGCGCGGCCTGGGCCGGTGGACTGATCGTCAGCCATTGGGGCCTGAAGCACACGCCCTGGATTGGCGCCGCGGTGGTGCTGGTGTCGCTGGCCTTGACCCACTGGAGCGGCGCGCTCGATCGGCGCGACGGCGCGGCGCTGCGCGGCAAGGGCCTGCGGTCCGCGGTCCACTGAATTTCCTTTTTTCCTCTCATTTCATCAACGGAGCATCCATGACGACTTCCTTTCAAATTCCTGATCTGGGCCTGGGCACCTTCCGCCTGACCGGCACTACCGTGATCGACTCGGTGCGCAATGCGCTTGAAGTCGGCTACCGCGCCATCGACACCGCGCAGATCTATGGCAACGAGGCCGAGATCGGCCAGGCGATTGCCGACAGCGGCGTGGCGCGTGACCAGCTGTTCCTGACCACCAAGATCTGGACCGAGAACCTGGGCGGCGCGCAATTGCTGCCCAGCCTGCGCGACAGCCTGGCCAAGCTGCGCACCGACCAGGTCGACCTGACGCTGATCCACTGGCCTTCGCCCGCGGCCGCCGTGCCGCTGACCGAGACTCTGGACGCGCTGATGCAGGCGCGCGAGATGGGCCTGACCCGGGCCATAGGCATCTCCAACTTCCCGGTCGCGCTGCAGCAGCAGGCAATCGACGCCATTGGCGCGCAGAACATCGCCACCAACCAGATCGAGCTGCACCCGCGCCTGCAGAACCCGGCGGTCGTCGCGCACGCCCGGCAGCACGGCATACGCATCACTTCCTACATGACGCTGGCCTATGGTCAGGCCCTCAAGGAGCCGCTGATCCAGGCGATTGCCACGGCGCATGGCGCGACCGCTGCCCAGGTGACGTTGGCCTGGGCGCTGGCGCGCGGCTTTGCCGTCATTCCCTCGTCGACGCAGCGCGTCAATCTGGCCAGCAATCTCCAGGCGCTGCAGCTGACCCTTGGCGCCGACGAACTCGCGCAGATCGACGCCATGGACCGCGGCGAACGCCTGGTCAACCCCGACGGCCTGGCTCCGCGCTGGGACTGAAGCCGGGCAGGGTGGGCCAGGGCGCTAAGATATGGCAACGGATCTTGTCGTCAATTTTTAGCGGCTAAAGCCCTGGCCGTCCGCCCCACCGTGTACCAAGAAATCTTTCTGCGCAACGTGCTCAGCCTGCTCGATGAGAAGCAGATGACCAAGCAGGCCTTGGCGCGAAAGGCCGGCATGTTCGTGTCCTTCCTGTC
>JBBKVU010000569.1:0-17703 GCA_037968595.1 Comamonas sp. | reverse complement strand
GTCAAGAAACAGCCCTGAGCCTGCAGTTTTCAGATGTCTCCGTGCCGGCCTCGAGCCAGCACCTGCCCACCGGAGTCCGCTCCGGTGGGTTTTTTTATGGCGCATGGACACAGCCGTGTCTCGCGCTGCATCGCCGGGCTCACCTTGGTGATCCGGCTGAAGGCGTTTCAACCGGGAAAACTTGAATCAAAGTGCATATAAAATCATTTCTATCATTGTGATATGATAATTGTTGCGGAAATTACGCATTTTCACCATGACTCCCCTACCTTCTGCACCGTCGTCCCCAAGCCTTGGCAGGCGTGTCGGTCGAGTCCCTGGTTGTCGGCTCGCCGCTGGCCCAGGACCTGCCGCTGTGAAGTACGTTCCGGATCTCGATCAAGGCAACTCCTATGAATAACCTGAAAATCTCCACCCGTCTGGCGGGAATTCTGGCGGCCTTGTGCTGTCTCGTGTTGCTTGTCGGGGGGTGGGGCTGCTGGGCTTGGGGCAGTCCAATGCAGGGCTCCAGTCGGTCTACCAGGACCGGGTGGTTCCGCTCAAGCAGCTCAAGATCGTTGCGGATATGTATGCGGTCAATGTGGTGGATGCCGCTCACAAGGTCAGGGATGGCGGCATGACGGCCGCTCAGGGCCAGCAGTCGGTCGCGGATGCGCGCCGGTCTATCGAGCTTCACTGGAATGCTTACCTGGCTACCAAGCTGGTGCCCGCGGAAACTCAACTGGTCGAGCGTTTCAAGCCGCTGCAGGCCAGGGCCGATGCGGCCACCGATGTGCTCGTGGGTCATTTCAAATCGGCGGACATGGCGGCCTTGACCAGCTTTGCCGCCAAGGAGCTGTACCCGGCAATGGATCCGCTTCAGGAAGTGCTGGGGCAGCTGATGGAAGTCCAGCTCGAGCAGGCCAGAACGAGGTATGACAGCGCTGCCGCGCTCTATCAGACCACCTGGATCTTCACCGCCGGCGCAGTGACGCTGGGCGTGCTGCTGGCCGTGCTGCTGGGGGGCGCAATGATCCGCCAGATTTCCCGGCAGCTGGGCAATGCGGTGGACATCACTGATGCGGTTGCCCGCGGCGACCTGAGCGTGCCTATCGAGGTGCGCGGCAAGGACGAAATCGCGCAGCTGCTGCGCGGTCTGACCACCATGCGCGACAACCTTGCCCACCTGGTGTCGGGCGTGCGCAGCAATGCGCAGGGCGTGGCATCGGCCAGCGCCGAGATCGCCTCCGGCAACAACGACCTGTCGATGCGTACCGAGCAGCAGGCCAGCGCGCTGGAGGAAACTGCCGCATCGATGGAGGAGCTCAGTTCCACCGTCAGGCAGAACGCCGACAACGCGCGCCAAGCCAATCAGCTGGCGATGAGTGCCTCCGCCGTGGCGGGGCAGGGCGGCGATGTCGTGGCCCAGGTGGTGACCACCATCAAGGGCATCAATGACAGCAGCAAGAAGATCGCCGACATCATCGGCGTGATTGACGGCATTGCCTTTCAGACCAACATCCTGGCCTTGAACGCAGCGGTGGAAGCCGCCCGCGCGGGTGAGCAGGGCCGCGGCTTTGCCGTGGTGGCCAGCGAGGTGCGCAGCCTGGCCCAGCGCAGCGCCGAAGCCGCCAAGGAGATCAAGGCCCTGATCACGGCGAGCGTGCAGCGCGTGGAAGAGGGCACCGAGCTGGTGGACAGGGCCGGCGCCACCATGACCGAGGTGGTGGCTGCCATACGCCGCGTGACCGACATCATGGGCGAGATCAGTTCGGCCAGCAGCGAGCAGAGCACGGGCGTGGCCCAGGTTGGTGAAGCCATCACACAGCTCGATCAGGCAACGCAGCAGAACGCGGCCTTGGTCGAGGAAATGGCGGCCGCGGCCGGCAGCCTGAGCCAGCAGGCCAACGCGCTGGTGGGCGCGGTCGAAGTCTTCAAGCTGGACTCCGGCGGCAGCGCAGGGCGCTGACTTCGCCGGTTTTCATCTGCAGGCTTGCAGGCGCGCATTCCCTGCGCCGGCCAGCGGCGCAGCTGTGGCACGGCTCCGCTGGCTTTCAGCCAGAGGTTGCAGGCCTAGAGCTTGAACGACGCTGTCAGGCGCGACAGCTTCTGCGATTCGTCCTGCAGCACCTGGGTTGCGGCCGAGGATTCCTCGACCAGGGCGGCGTTCTGCTGGGTCACCCGGTCCATGTCCGTCACGGCCTGACCGACCTGCTGGATGCCGCTGCTCTGTTCGCGGCTGGCGGCGGCGATTTCGGAGACGATGTCCGTGATGTTGCGTACCGTGGAGACCACTTCGCGCATGGTTTCGCCGGCCTGGTTGACCAGCGTGGCGCCAGCGTCCGCACGTTCCACCGATGCCTGGATCAGTGTCTTGATCTCGCGCGCCGCCGAGGCGCTGCGCTGCGCCAGCGTGCGCACTTCACCCGCCACCACCGCGAAGCCACGACCGTTTTCCCCGGCACGCGCCGCCTCCACCGCCGCATTGAGGGCGAGGATGTTGGTCTGAAAGGCAATGCCGTCAATCACGCCGATGATGTCCACCACGCGGCGCGAAGACGTATTGATCTCGCCCATGGTGGCCACGACCTGCTCCACCACCGCACCGCCGCGCTCGGCAACCGAGCAGGCGCCGGTGGCGATCTGGCTGGCGCGCTGGGCATTCTCCGCGTTCTGCTGCACGGTGGCCGTCAGCTCCTCCATGGATGCCGCGGTTTCCTCCAGCGAGCTGGCCTGCTGCTCGGTGCGCTGTGACAGATCGAGGCCGCCGGTGGCAATTTCGCCGGCCGAGTGGTGAATGACGCCCGCGGTCTCGTGGATGCGCGTCACGAGTTGGCGCAGCTGCGTGCTCATGCGCTCGACCGCGGCAATCACGCTGCCTTCCGGTGCGCGCGCCGTGCCGTCAAGGCCGGCGTGCGACAGGTCGCCGCCCGCAATGCGGTTGGCAATCTCGGCGGCGACGGAGGGTTCGCCGCCAATCGCGTTGAGCACGCTGCGCATGGTCAGCCAGGCAATCACGGCCAGCAGGGCCGCGAGCACCGCCAGCACCAGCAGCGACTTGACAATCGTGGCGACAAAGGCCTGCTGGATATCGTCGACATAGTCACCCCCGACCAGATCCCAGTTCCACGACTTCGAGCGCTTGACATAGGCAAGCTTCTCGCTGGGTTCCTTCGCGCCGGGGCGGGGCCACCAGTAGGAGATGTAGCCGCTGCCCTGGGCGGATCCGCCGATCGCGACGATGTTGCGGTACAGGTAGCCGCCCTTGGCGTCCTGGAAGTTGAGCATGTTCTTGCCGTTGAAGCTCGGGCTGGCGGGATTGTTCAGCACCACCGATTCCGTGGTGATGTTGGTGATGTAACCCGCGCCGCCGGCATAGCGCAGCTGCCCCACGCGGGCAATGGCCGTGGCCTTGGCGTCTTCCTCGGACAGCTTGCCGGCCTTGGCCTCGGCGGCAATCGCGGCAATCAGGCTGTCGGCGGTATCGACAAAATCGCGCAGAGCCTGCTGGCGTGCCTCATAGGCCTTGTCGCGTGCCTGGTAGGCGTTGAAAAGCGTGAGGGTCAGCAGGGCCAGCAGACAGAAAGCCAGTGGGGCCAGGAGTTTCTGGCGTAGGGACAGGGAAGACATGTATGGGTTTTCAACGGGGGCTAAGACGGTCGCAATGCTACAGAAGCTTCACTGGTAGTTGCATCTATTTACAATTGGCTTTATTGCGATTATGTCGGATACACGACATTTATTTATCGCCTTAGCTTATGCAAGATCAATGCCTGCTGGCTGCCGCGCGCCTGCGATTTGGCGCGGGTGTAAGCGCAGATCGCCCTGTTGGCGACCAGCCTTTTCGAGATTCTTTTGCGCCCGATTTGTTCGCCGATGGTTTAAGAGGTGCAAACGAAAAAAGCCGCTAAGTCATTGAAACTTAACGGCTTTTTGCGTTTGGTGCCCGGGGCCGGAATCGAACCGGCACACCTTTCGGTGGGGGATTTTGAGTCACGAGACAAACCTTGAAAGCGCGCCGACTTCGGCTGCTTTTAGGCGCAAAGATCATTTCTAAGCCTCTCTCTTTCAGCTACCCTTCGCGCCTAGGATTTGGATTTGCCTTTTAGCCCCTTGTCCAACTTATAGTGACCGTTTCCATTCTGCGAGAGCAATTGCCATTGATGCTTCGAGCCACTCCCCGAAGCGCTTCTCCGTTGACTCGAATGACTCTGCATAGTTGAACTGAAAGAGCTCAGTCGCGGCGGGATGGAGAGCGACAGGGTCAGTGCCGCCTTCCTCGCGCAGTGCCTTCAGGTAGGTGAATGCAGATGCAGCAAGAATGCCGGATTCGCCGGATCCGTACCCGTGAAAGCTAACCACGAAATCGAACTCTTGATCAGTGGTCAGAGTTATACGTACCCAAGAACGGAAACGCTCAAAATTCGCAAAGTAGTCGAAGTGATTGGCTATGTCGACAATCTGCTTTTGGAAGTAGTGGCGCTGCGGCGCTTTGTTGTCTGCGAAATTTGTTCTCGCCTGGTACTTAGTCCGTTTTGGCGGTGTGAGGGCGCGTAACTGTGGATCCAGGGTTTCCGCAAGGTGCTTGAACTTATCCTGTACATGGGTATACAGCTTGCTCGCATGCTTGTAAACCAGAGAGACACTTTCTTGTTCCCGGCTAAAGCGACCTCGCAAAAGCTCGAGGGCAGACGCGACAATTTGCTCGCTATATTTGCTTTGTTGCACTTGCTGCTCAAGCCCAAGCGCCTTAAGAATTGCGTCGCGCTGGCGACGCGCGAAGAGGCTAACAAGTGGCCCGAGATCGCCAGCGTCAGCGGTCTCCAGAGCATCAATGTACTCTTTTCGGTCTGATTCTCGAATGACAAGTGGAAAGAGACCTTCGCGAAGGAACACCAGCGAGGCAAGTGCTCGAGCAACGCGTCCATTTCCATCCTGAAAAGGATGTATTTGAGTAAAGCGATGATGCAACCATGCTGACTTAACTTCCGGCGTATGATTTTCCTCCACCTCCCGATACATGCGTATGAGACTCTCCATCTCTTCCTTTGTCCATTCTGGAGGACAATATGAATGAGTGTTCCCGTCTGCGCGGCGCGGATTGTTTGGTAGATGCTTGTATTCACCTTTCTGCAGAGAAACCTGTATTCGGTTTCCCGACTCAGTTATCGCTTCTGTGAAATCTTGATGCGCGGTAAACTGAGCTTGAAGCCCGCGAATGAAGTACTCTGAAAGAGGCTCCTCACCTTTGATATATCCGAAAAGACCTTCGACTATTCCCAGGTGATCGTTGATAAGCGTTTGAATGTGTTCTGCATCGCGCTGTGAAACTCCACCCTTATGTGAAATGATTGACGATTCGATCCCTTGCTCGATGAGTACTTCGGTTACGCCGCGGTCCCATGTGTATAAGCGTTCGATAATCCCCGTTTCAATTGCCCACTCCCGCTGAAGTTTTTTGATGAATTCCTTGTAAGCGCCGTCTTCCTCAAGCGCAATTCTTCGCTCCTTCCAGACTGATGACAGAGCGCTAAGCTCCGGGAACTCGTATGCGTTAGGAGCGGGAAAAGGAGCAATGCGTTGATAGTTCATGAAAATGAACTATACCGGGGATGGGTGTCACCGCACTGCTTTTAGTCTTGTGGCTCGAGTTCGGTAGTGCCGTCGAGTGACTGCCACGTTGCTGTGGTCGAGCAGCTTGGATGCTTCTTCAATATCGTCTGCCAGATTGGCGGCAAAGCTGCGCATGTCGCGAAGGTACATCTCGCGGATGCGTTTGCCCAGTTCTTCATCGCCGGTGACTTCGGCGCGGTAGGCTGCGGCATCACGAGCGTCTTCCCATCGACGCGATAGCATGCGGTATGTCACAGGGCTGCCGTCGGGCAGACAGATCAGATTTGGGCACAGCGAGCTCATCAACATGCGACGGTCTGTGATGCGAGTCAACACCGGGGAGTGTTCGACAACGAACTCGATAGCGCCCTTGGTCTTTTTGGTCTTGGTGGCGATGCGCTTGAGCAAACCATTTTGCGGCAGCTCCACTGCAATGACATCTTTCAATCGCATCCCCGTGGCTGAGGCTGTGTCCATCGCATCGCGCAGCACCTGATCGGCCTGCGAATACACCGCGCGGAATAGCTCGGGAGTGACTTCAAACGTTCGGGCGTTTTCTTCATTCTTCCAGCCGCGGATTCCCTCAGCAGGCCAAGGGCAGCGCGTCATACCCCAGAGCTTTGCCTTACCCCACACCAACCGCAGCAGGGACATTTCGCGGTTGCCCTGGGTCTTGGCTGAGCGCAGGTCCAGATACTGGCGCAGGGACGGCAGATCCACCTCATCCCAGACCATTTGGCCAAACACCGGGCGGATAGTGCGCAGGTTCTTGCGGTAGCCCTCGAAAGTATCGCCACTGTACTTGGGTAGCTCCCGTTCTTCCCAGCGCGCAAAGGCTTCTTCTATGCGGCCAATGCTCTGCGGTCGCTTGTTGTGCAATTCTTCCCACTGCAGTACCGCCTTCGCGTGGTCTTTGCCGAGTCGAATATCCGGCTTGCCTTCCTTGCGCATGTCGTATACATAGTAGACATTGGCCTTGCCTTCCTTGCTCTTGTAGACCTTGGTACGCAGGCGCGGATGCTTGATGATTTTGGGCACTCTGTTCCTCTATCTGTTTATCGAATGGCGCTAAGGTTCATGCCGCTGTGCGTGAGAGTGATCTTTCCTTCCAGCCACTGTTGAACGTGCAGGCGGGAGACGATCAGGCGTCGGCCGTCTTCCTTGAAAGGAATGCTTTTGCCTTGCAGCCAGCGTGATTTGCAGCGGTTTTCGCTGCTGCCAGTCAGCCGGCTCAGCTCTTGATTGCTCAGGTATTCGTTGTTCATGGTCACCTCTTGGTGAGCTTGGTCAGAAGATTCAGGCGGCCGCCATTGGCTCCACGTTGGGCGCAGTCATCAGCGTGACGGCTTCGATGACTTCCAGCCCCAACGCTTGGGCGATGCTGAATTCCATGGCTGCGCCCTTGCTTCCAGCCCACCCGGGCAGCAGGTAGATGGCTTCGCAAGTCATTAACTGCCAGAGGCTCATGCGCATGTAGCCTTGCCACGATCCGCAGGGCGGTGCGGGGTTCTCAGCCGGGTTTTCGACATGCCAGCCGCGGGCCCGCAGCTCGGCGGCCTTGGCGTTGAAGGCGGGATAGTTCAGTTCAGCCAGGCCGCTCATTGGCCCCGCCAGGTAAACGCGCTTTGCGCCCTGGCGCGACTGGATTACGCCGAGCATCGACACGATGCAGCGCAGATCCTGCTTGCCCAGCAGCACCTGTCCCATGCGGCGCACCTCGTCGGCAAGTACATGGCGTGCGATGCGCCAGCCCATAGCGCCACCGCCGACCAGGGCGACTTTGAGCAGCACGATGCGAAAAATATGAGTCCACATAATCTGATTTCTTTCAATGAGAGGCGGCCACGTACACGGCCTGAGGGGCGATTTCGGCGGCCAGTTCCAGCAGAACTACCAGGGCGATATGCAGTTCCTTTTCGCTGTTGCACAGTTCTTGGCCGCGGGTCGTGCTCCATTCGACAGCGGACATGCGGGCCAGCGAGTCAGATGCGGCTTTGTGCCTGGTTCGGATTTCCAGAATCACCTGGCTCAAGGTGGGCTCAAACATTCGCGAGCTCCACGCGCTCGACGCGCAGAACGTCCTTGCCGCTGACCAGACGCGCGCGGCTTTCGGCCTGGTCGGCGTTGGCCGCCTTCACGCGGATGGTCGGCAGCAGGCCGGCGTCGGCCAGTTCTTCCAGGCCAGTGCGGTCGGCGTTCTTCGGAATGAGGAAGGCGCGGTAGCTTTTGAGCGCCTGGATGTTGTGGTGCTGGTTCATGGGGGGCCTTCTGTTTGGTGGGTAGCGCTTTTCCGGTAGCTCACGCGCCGCGGGCCTGTTTGAAAAGGGGCACCACCTGCGCGGTGTCAAGATCAAGCTGACCTTGTGCGGCGCACTGCGGCGCGCGCGCCGCTTTGGCCTCTGCGCGGCGAATGGCTGCGAAGCGCTTGCCGATATCGGTGCTCACGGCGTTCGTGTACTTGAAGCCGGCCGCCATATCGGTGGCGCGGCGGGTGGGTTCAGTGCGTTTTGCGGGCATGGCGATTCCTCCTATGACGGATCAGTGCGAAAAAACAGGGGTAGGGGTGACGGGTTTGGGCTGGTAGAGCACCGAATCGGGACTGTCCGGGCTGCACCAGTCTTCTTTTTCGTGTCGGCCGCGGCCCATGAAGGCCCGGCGCAGCTCGCCTGTAAGGCGGGCCGTACAGTTATTGAAACGAGTCCAAGCGGGCGCCAGCGGCGCCCGTTCAGCGCCCAGCGCAGTCGCTGCGCTGGTGTTCAGCGCCGCATCGCCTGCGGTCTCGGCCACATTGGCGGAAAGGGCTTCCTGGGCTACGGGGCTCCAGGCAATGCGGCGGCTCACCAGCCAGCGGCCAGTGCGCGCTTCAAGGCCTACAACGCGGCCTTCTGTAATTTCTTCGCCATAGGCGTTCAAGGCGCCCGCTGGAACATCGCGGCGTGCAATACGCAGGTGCCACCGGCCACGCGGAACACAGTGCCCGCCCATGGCACCCATAAATCGGCACCAGTCCGCTTTGATGTCGCCTGCTCGTTGGCATGCATGCCAAGCTTTGGACGTGGTCTTGTCGCCGTCGAAGTGCAACTGCTCGACCTGATCCTTTCCGACGCGTCGCAGTTCGCGCCAGACGGTCACGCTGGGCATGCCTACGGCCTGGAACTGGCGAATGCCCCAGGTGCTGGCCCATGCGTCCACGCGGACATGTCCTGGCACATCGCCGGTAGTCACATCGAACAGATCACCCTGCACGACATCCAGGTGGTCGGCCAACGCCGCATGCCCAACGCTTTTGGCGATGTACTTGGCCACATAGCCAGCGGCGCCGCCTGCGACCATGCGCTTGATGTTCACGCGGTTGGCTTGGGCACCCTGTTCGTCGCCGTCATCGCTCAACCAGTATTTGCGCACAGCAGCATCTAGCGCCTGCGCCTGCTGTTCCGTTTCAGCCCACAAAAGCGCGTGCCAGTGCGGGGTGGCATCGTGATGAGGTTCAGCGACGCGAATGCCATAAATGTTCACGCCTTGGCGTTTGAGCTTTGCGCGAACTTTGGCCCACATGTCGCGCAGCCAGAGCTGGGCATCTCGTGGCGTGCTATGGCCGTCATAGCGCCTATTCGGATGCGGTCTACCGCCGTTCCTGCCCACGCTGACCGCATGAAAGCGGCTCGGCGTGGTCAGCGTGAGGAACAGGCCGACATGGGCGTTCCTGTCTGCGTATTCCTCGGCGCCACGGATGCGGGTCATCAGCTCGCCGCCGCGGATTACGGGGTTGGACGGTGAGAGGGCAGCCAGCTCGGCAAGACTGAATACCTGGCCGGCCTCATTTCGATACAAGGTGCGCTGTAGGCCAAGTGCGTTGCGCTGCAACTGGGCAGTGCGACGCGCCAAACCGGCATTGCTGATGTAGCCGCCTACGCGTCGATTGACGATGCCCAGCCGCACGGCACCCGCCTCCACCACCCGCGCTACATGGGTGCGCAGTACGCGGCGCCACCAAGCGGCATCCTGTGCGCGCTTGATGGCTGGCTCGCCGGTAATGGGCTTGAATTCGCGCACGCCCACCAGCCGGACCAAAAGGCGTATGGCGTCCAGCCGCTCAGACATTGGCAGGCCCTGACCTATGGCTTGGTCGTCCAGTTCGTCGGCTTCTGCCGCCAAACGCTTGGCCATGGCGCGAATTTCATCGTCACCGATGTTCCAGCGCGCGGCCTGGCCATATTGCTCGTCAAACTGTTCAATGGCCAGCAGCGCATCGTGCGCGGACATCCATTCCGGCGCTTGTGTGTCCATTCTGTCTAGACCCAACTGCGTCATAGGCTCGCACCACTGAGCGGGCACTGCCTTGAGCAAGGCGGTCAGCGCGCGGCCCACGTGCCACGCACGCGGTTTGCCGATGTTCCAAGCCTGCAGGCTTTGGGTAGGCAGTTGACGGGCCATGCTTACCAGTTCCCCGACAGGCTGAAAACGCCCTTCATGGCGTCGCGCATGGCGCGCACCTCGGCTTTGATAGCAGCGCGCTCTGGTCCTGGCAGTTCGCGCCACTCCCGCAATGCCAGCTCTGGCAGATCTCCGTCGATACCAGCCAGCAGGTGCAGGCACATGCGGTGTTCGCGGGTCAGCACAGCCCATTCGCGACTCTCGGCGTCACTCCAGCGGCCATTACTGGCGCTCTGCACAACCTCATTCTTCAGGGCCCGCAGCCGCTCGCGGCATTCCCCAGGGGACATGCGGCGGTACGCCTCTGGCAGGGAGGGTGCGGGCCACGGCGCGGCGACCGGCAGGCGCGCAGGGGCCAGGGCTGGCGCATGCAGGACCAGTCCACTGCGCTGCACCAGACTCATAAAATCTTCGACTCGCATATCGGCCAGATTCATTGCGCAGCACCCCCCACGCGCACGGCGACGATGCACCATGCCAACCCATATCGTTGCTCGACCTCAGCCTGCGCAACTGCGCGGGTGGGCGCGCCGATCAGCAGGCGGCGGCGGACATGCTGGGCGTCCACATGGGTCACGGCGTAGCGGGGCAGCTTCTGCGTGTTCATGGTTGTCCTTTCAAGATTTCAGGCGTGAGAAGGGCCGCAGCGCCTGGAATCAGGCTCTGTCGGTACAGACAAAAAGGGATGCGGGTGAGTGACCCGCGTGCTTTACACGGGCGCTGCGGGCGACGGCGCGGTGTTGAAGAGGTCGCCTGTCACAGGGCGCGTGAATCTGGTGCTGTGCTCGGCCAGTGCCGCGCCATCCAGTTGGACGCGCAACAAGTCGCGGCGCACATGCGTGGACAGGGGAAGGCTGATGGATGGGTCAGGGGTCGCGCTGGGCGACAGCGTGCGCACCACCTCCGTGATGGCCACGAATGTGTGGCCGCATTCAGGGTTTGTGCAGCAGAACATGTATTCGCGCATCAAGCGCGACATCTGCACACTGGTGCGGATCACGGCCGGCTGCTCGCAGTGGGGGCATGGGAGGCGGTGCTTTTCACGTGGCAGCTCGGGCGCTGTCTCTCGGGCTACGTTGTTACAGTTTTGTACGACGGTTCCGGCTGAGGCGTCAGCGAGATTGCCGTCCACGACTCGGCGCGCGCCTACAGCCAGGGCCGAGCGGACAAAACTACGATGCATGTGCAGGGCGCGTTCGGTGTCCAGTGTGAAAGGGCTATTCATTTTGGTCACCTCAGTTCATGTGGCTGGCAGCAGCCACGGCCGGCGCTTTGGGAAGCTGGATACGGCGATGCTCGCGGTATACCTGCATACCCATGTGAAACAGCACGCGCGCCACGTTGCCGGCGGTGCGCTCTTCGACGGCGGCCAGGTCGTGAGCATCCTGCAGTTCAGCGGCCGTCAGGCGTAGGGCAATGGGCTTTTCATTGACCAAGCCGCTGCGCAATTCCCAGCGACTGCGCTGCGGCTGGGCCGCGCCCTCGGGCATGGCCAGATAGCCCTGCTTGCGGTACACATCCACTCCCATCAGATAGACGAGCCGTGCGAAGTTGCCGGCTGTGCGGCCTTCAGCGTGAGCGCAGGCCAGGGCCTCATCCAGCTCGGCGGCAGCTAGGCGCAGGGCGATATGCGGAACGCGGGCCGTGCTGTCCAGCGTGCCCGAGCGATGGCGCGTCATATGCGTGGTGGTGGTCATGTACGATGGATACTTCAATTTACAACGTGAACAGATTATTGAGCCTTTTAAGGTTCATTGTCAAGGATTTAATGTGCCTTTTGATACCACTCATGGTGAGCGGTTGACTGAAGAGCGGCGCCGCCTAGGCCTCTCTCAGATCGAACTATCCGATGCATGCGGCATTACTCGCACGATGCTGAGCCGCTACGAACGCGCTGCAGCTGAGCCCGGTGCAAGCTCATTGATAGCGCTTTCCAGCGCTGGCGTGGACCTGCTTTTTGTGATCACGGGGAAGCGTGCAGGAGAGTCCGAATCGACGCTAGCGCCTGCTGAGCGCGATCTGCTGAGCGTCTGGCGCCACGCTGACAACAAGGGACGTGCACTGTTGGCTGCTGCGGTCGATGTCCTGAAGCCTGAATAAGTCAGAACTGGTTTAGTCCGAAGGTCCGAAGAGGTCAGGGCGTACCGAAGAGAGGAGAGAGAAATGCACGTAGGGTTGTTTACGCGCCGTGGGCTGCTCGCCGCGCTGCTGGCTTTGTCGTTCGGCCCGGTGGCGGCGCATGCGCAGTTCAAGGGAACGATTGAGCAGGTGATCGAGGAGATAGGCGACTTCTCAGTCGACAACAAGACATTTGAGGTGATCAGCGCCAAGCCGCTGCACATCAGGCTGTCGCCCAGGATCATGACGGCGAATGCGCCGGATCAAGCCAAGGAAGAGGTGCTGCGCGCTGCGGTATATGGCGTGTACCGCACGTTCATCCACACGGACCAGGCGCAAGTCCAAGTGACGGCGCAACCGCTGCTGCTGGGCGCGAACGGGCAGGGCGCCAAGTTGTTGAGCGTGCCACGCGCCACCGTGACCGTGACGCGCGACAAGGCCCTGCAGGTGGCCAAGAAGACGCTGGGCGTGAAGGCGTTCAAGGAACTTGTGGACAACAGTGACGATACTTGGAGCGAAAAGATGCAGAACGGGCGGTATGTGGGCCGCAAACCTGGCCTGCAGCAGCTTGCCCAAGAGCTGGGCGTTTCGCTCACAGCGAAGTAGATGCGCCGCCTTGCCATGTGGCGCCCGGCGCTGCTGATGGGCTTTGCCGCCTTGCTGGCCTTGCCCTCGGTTGCGGCCAACTATCCCTGCAGCGGCCGAAAGGGCGGGGTATCGCACTGCCAGGGCGCCTCATTTGTCTGCAACGATGGCTCGATTAGCGGTAGCAAGAAGATCTGCCGTGCAGAGGGTGGTGCCAGCAAGGCTCTGGGGCTGGTATCGCAGCCTCGCAGTGGGCAAGGCGGTGGCGATATAAGTGGGTGCAGTTGTCGCAGCGGAAATATCTGCACCGGGCCGCGTGGCGGAAGGTATTGCATTACGGATGGCGGTAATAAAAGTTATGTGAGGCGGTGAGATGAGTTCTTTTCCGATATTGGTGGATGCTGATTATTTGGGCTATCTGGCCTCTATTGATCATCGTGGAGCCAATGCATCAACGCACATTGCGGATATACGTTATCCAGTGCAAAGAGCACCTGTGAAAAGTGTTGTCAAACTGTTGCCGCCTGGCGGCTTGCAGGCTTGCAATGAGGCGATTTCTTGGCTTGTGCTCCGTGCGATCGGTGTCCCATCTCCCAAGATGGCTGCATTGCTTGTGCTGTCAGAAAAGAAGGCTAAGGCTGTTATGGGTAGTCGTGTTGTGAGCAATGAATTCGTCCAAGATGGCCATGTAATGGCCTGGGCAACGCAATGGCAAGATAGCCGTAGCATTCGGGCTCTGTTTGCTGGCTCAGCAGCTGACGATAAGTGGTTGAGCGTATTAAAAACTGAAGTTGGCGCTCAACTGGCGGCATTCGATGAGTGGCTTCATAACCGGGACCGAAATACCGGTAATGTTTTGTATGCTGGCGATGGGAGCTGCATTGCCATAGATCATGAGCAAGTCTTCAACTTTCAGAACTGGCATGCAGCAGAGTTACAGCATGCAGTTGAGTATGGTGATTCTCTTCGAATATTGGACCGAGCTCAGCGTGGTAACAAACTGAAGCCTGAAGAGTGGAGGCATATTACTAATGCTATGATTCATCATTCGCAAGCTCACTCTGAAGCGCTTAATGTTTGTCGTCAGCAGGTTGAAGAGCTGCTTCTGCGAGTGTATCAGGCAGAATTCGGTGCGAAATTCGCAGAGCGGATTTTGAAATTCATTAGTGTGCGCTGTGCTGATCAATGGATGCAGCAGCGCGTGGGGGCACTGGCATGATTAACTTAAGCGCCTTGGCTGGCTCCATTAAGAGCGAGGTTCCCGGGTTTGAAGGGAAATGGCATACTATTGAATTCCAGCCGGTGCTGGACGTGCCGCAACGTTTTGTCATTGGTGTGGCGATTTCATCCAGAGGACGTTTGCGAGAGTTTCGAATCGCAGAAGATGCCTCAAAGCTGAAGTGCTTTTACGGTGAAGGTTTTAGCAGCAGCACCTGGAAGTGGTTGCGTGAGCAGTTATCCGCAGACCTTTTACAAGCAAAAGGGACAGTTTTTTCTAGGCATCAAAGTTTGAGTCCTCAAATTTATCTTGGAGAAGGGCAGTACGCCAGCGGCTCAGACATTCTGTCTGTTCTTTCAAGAACCTACGCGCGTGTTGTAACTGTCTCTAGGTCAGATGCGAAGCCAAGAGCTTTTGGTTTGCCGCAGCAAGATTTGCGTAAGCAGATAAGCCGCATGCTCAAGATTAAACTAGGCAATCGATTTGAAGTGGTTCATCAAGAATACGGAATTCGAATTAAAGAGGAAGATCATTTTTATACATTTGATGTGAACTATGATGATGCCAAAGTTGCAAGCAGTGTTGTGTCTGCTAGCTACGCAGATTTATCCGCTGCACAACTCAACATACAGACCTGCTTTAGCGATCTGATGATGTATGGGAAGTTGCGTGAACGTGAGCAACTGGGCTTGGCGGTTCTTCTGCCTTCTACAAATAATTTTTCTGCTATGGCTATCTCAGCATGGAATAGATGGTGGGAAGGTATGTCTTACAAACTTAAAGAGTCAAATCTGATGCTTTTTGCAGAATCTGAGCAGCCTGAAGATCTGGCTGAAATGATGACAGATTGGTACAGTACCTAAAGAACTCTGTTTTGCGATTATTCGCTATGAGAATGAGCCGCCTTTAGGTGGCTTTTTTTTGCATTTCTTATATGTTGATTGAGGTTTTTAGGATGCGATTCGCGCCACATGCCAGGGTTTTGCGGGAATTATGCATTAACTAATGGGTAATAATTAATAAAAGATGGTTGCAGAATGAAATTGGCCACCCTTGGTGAAAAGGTGGCCGTTTTTGAGAAATAAAATTATTGGGTGATTTTAGGTAGGGGTCAATCTGTAGGTGATGCCTTCTTTATACTTTGGTTGCGCGTCACCAAGTCAATCAACGCCTCCAAATGAAGCAAATAGGCTTTGGCGTTCTTCCTACTACTCCAAGGCGTGCCGCCGTCTGTGTAAAGATAACCATCATGGCTAATTTGTATAATATCTTTATCACTCAACGAAAGCTCTAGATTAGGGAAGTCCTTATAATTTACCCAGTTAGCGGCAGTCATGCCAACAGGTTTGTAGTCTCGACCTGTAACTACATAATTTTCCGCAGACGCCCGTTGAAAAGAATAGGGAAGAAGTATGCGCATTTCTGAATAGACGATGGACAAGCCGTCAATCGACCAGCGTTTCACCTGCAGTATGCATTTCATGTAGTCGCGTGCATAAACAAGCGCGCTAAGTGCATTGGCGAATTTTTCATGAATAGGCTCTATGAGTCCACGTACTGCCTTTTCCTCATCGCGCTGCATGTACAGAGCAGGCGTCTTTTTGACCTTTTTGAAAAGTGATTGCATCTCTTCCGGAGTACGCTGAAAGGTGGGAAAGATCCTGATTGAAGAATCTTGATGACCTTGGAGCGAATTCCAGTTTGTATAGCCGAGGGAACGCGCCTTTTTATCGAGTACCATCAGGTGCGTGGAATCGGTGTCTTTAGAGACTTTTTTAGCCTCGCGCTTGAAACGGCTGATTTGGTTTTGAGAAAAACTTTGCATGTTGCATTTACCATTTAATGCACCGCAAATCAAATGCGTCCACACACAAGACCAAAGCAGTGCATACAGGTGATGCAAGCAAAGATCCACAGCGTTGCGCTGTGGACATGGTGCCTGGCAAGGCTTTCTATCGAGGTGGACGAGAACGGCGCCATGACTGCCGTGTGTCGAATCCTAACATGCTATGCCGGTGCAATGTCAAGCGCGAATTGATGCCTGGGATAGTGCAGACTGCTACGTGAGGCCACGCTCCATATCGGCCTTGCTCACCAGCCCTGATCCGTCCAGCGTATGGACCACGGTCTTGACCAGCCAATCTGTCCCATCGATCTGTGGCTTGAATCCGCTCACCGTCACGGGTGACTGCGGCATTATCTCGGGTCGGCCGCGCGCGAGCTGCAGGCTAAATGTGGCCTTGCCACGTTCGATGCGCTGCTGCTCCGACTGGGCCGCTTCCAGCGCGTCAGCTTCGGTGGCGTAGGTTTCCTTGAGCGTCTTGGCATCTGCGGTGCTACCCGCGATCGCAGTGCGCTTTTCTCCGGTTTGCTTGTTGTGCCAGAGCGCCTTAACACCTGTGTATGCGCCACGCTCTGCCGTATGCCATCGGTGGCGATCGCCCAGGCTGCGCACGATGTGAATGCCGGTCATTGGCTGTCCGCTGCTGGCGGTCGTGCCGTTGATGGGAAGGAACATCAGGTTGCCATTTTTCACAGTGGCCACGGCGTCGTGTTGCCCAGCGAGGCGGGTAAGCAGGTGCACATCGCTTTCATTGGTCTGGTCCAAATGCTGCACGCGCCGTGCGCCTAGGGCTGGGTCCACCCGCGCCTTTAGGCCGTTGCGGCTGGCCATTTCCTGCACCACGGCGCCGACGGTGGTGTCGTGCCAACTGCGCTCCGCGCGCTGGCGCATCTCTTTTTTGAGGTCGGCGCTGCTGCATTTGATGGCCAGCTCATCGGGACTGCCGCTGTGCTCGACCTCGTCCACGTTGAACGTGCCTTTGTACACCAGGGCTTGGCCGCGCCAGCCTAGGTGCAGTGCCACGATGGCATCCACGGGTGGTATGGCCACACGGCCATCGTGATCTGATAGGCGGATCTCCAGCGTGTCGGCCTTTTCCTCCCGTCCTTCTTCGAGCGTGAGTGAGATGAGGCGCGGATTCACGCGAGCTGTGATGTCTTCGCCGTTGACGGTGAGCACAAAATCGGGGGTTGGGTGCATGTTTCAGTTCCAGGCGTCGCCACCCGATTCCCAATTGCTTGCGGTTGGTTCGATGGCCGTGAAGTCGCCCAAGCTGCCGACGCCAACCTGTGTGCCGCCGCGTTCTTCATCCACTCTTGCAATCTGCAAGCTGAATTCAATGCGCCGCGGCGTGCCATCGGGCAAAAAGTGGCTGCTGGTTTCGCTGACGGACTCAATGACATAGGCACCGTACACATCCCCAGCGCCGCTTACAAGAGACCAGGCTTGGCCAGTACCTGCCATGGCGCGCACTTCGTCCAGCGTCTTTGTGCTGCCTGTCAGTTCGGGCGCGATCACGCCCTTAAAACTGATGGTTTCCTCGCCTGGTCCTATGTACTGGCGCCCCGGCCTGGCTCCTACCCGGCTGTGGCTCGGATGGCGCCATTGGCTTTGCCGCTGCATGTCCTGATAGGCCAGCGTGGACATGCTGAAAACGAATTGACCCAAGGCCATGAGCATGGTGTTTTCCTTCAGCGATCAATCGAGGTCTTGCAGGCTGCTGCGCGTCTGGAAGCTCCTGCGCCGCTCAATGCGCTCGAGCTCTTGCGCGACAAGTTTTGCAAGGGCGCGTTCATCCATTCCGGGCGCGGCCTGGATGGTGATCGAGATGTTGCTTGTGCCGCCCGCAGCACCCACGCCGCCAGCCGCTGCGCGCGGTGCCAGCGCGGTCATGGCTGCCATGGGCGGCATG